>JAHEFH010000182.1 GCA_024640245.1 Paracoccaceae bacterium
CGTCTGGGCCAGCCCGAAGGGCAATTTTGCAGCAACCGTCGTCATTCCTCTCAAGGAGCCGGTCCATCTGGCTGCCCTGCGCAGCTTCGTCGCCGCCAACGCATTGTTCGATGCTTGCAAAGACACGCTGGGTTCCGCGGCGGACCTCTCGGTCAAATGGCCAAATGACGTGTTGTTCAAGGATCGAAAAATGGCCGGTATCCTGCTGGAAACGCTGGGCCGCGGCCCAAGCCACCTTTGCATCGGTATTGGCGTCAACCTGAACAGCGATCCGTCCGCCGACAGTCTTGATCAGGGTGCGCTTGCGCCAATCCGGCTTGGCGATTATTCGGGCGATCCGATAGATCCGCTAGTCTTCCTGTCCCGTCTTGCAATGCATTTCGATGCCTGGAATCGTAGTTTCGAGGCCACCGGTTTCGCGCCGACCCGTAAGGTCTGGATGACGCGGGCCGCGCGATTGGGTCAGGTGATCACTGCGCGTACCGGACGGCGTACCGTCAGCGGGATATTTGAAACAGTGGACGACAGCGGCGCGCTTGTATTACAAACACCCGACGAGCGGCACCTGATTACGGCTGCCGACATCTTTTTTGACGAAACGGGGCTCTGAATGCTTCTGGCGATTGACGTAGGCAACACAAACACCGTTTTTGCGCTGCATGACGGCGAAAAATTCCTGGCCGAGTGGCGGTGCGAAACCGCGCAGCAACGCACGGCCGACGAATATTACAGTTGGCTCAGCCTGTTGATGCAGCTCAGTGGCATCAAAGACCGCATCACGCGGGTCATTGTGTCTTCGGTCGTGCCGCGGGTTGTTTTCAATATTCGGCTTCTGAGCGACAAGTACTACAATTGTCGGCCCGTGGTCGTGGGCAGGCCGGACTGCGTGCTCGGGGTCGACGTTCGGGTGGATGCCGGAACGCAGGTCGGTGCGGACCGGCTGGTAAACACGGTCGGCGCTTTTGACCGCTACGGCGGCGATCTGATCGTTGTCGATTTCGGCACGGCCACCACGTTCGACGTGGTGGATCAGGATGGCGCCTATATCGGCGGTGTCATCTCGCCCGGTGTCAACCTTTCGATCAAGGCGTTGCACGACGCGGCGGCGGCACTGCCGCATATCGACGTGACGATGCCCGATAAGGTGATTGGGACGAATACCGTCGCCTGCATGCAAGCGGGCGTGTTCTGGGGCTACATTGGATTGATAGAGGGCATTTGCAGAAAAATTCGCGAAGAACACCCCCGAAAAATGACCGTAATCGGTACAGGCGGGCTTGCTTCCTTGTTTGAGCGTGGTACGGACCTATTTGACAAACTTGACGGCGATTTGACCATGCACGGTCTGGTCCTGATCGAAGCCCTGAACCGGAGTAACTAATGTCCTCAAATAACCGACTGATTTTCCTGCCTCTTGGCGGAGCGGGGGAAATCGGCATGAACATGTATCTCTATGGCTACGGACCCCGAAACAAGGAACGCTTTATTCTAGTCGATGCGGGCGTGACCTTTCCGGATATGGAATCCACTCCCGGGGTGGACCTGATTTTTGCCGACCCTTCCTATATTGCCGACCGTGCTGACCGGCTCGACGGGATTTTTATCACACACGCGCACGAAGACCATGTCGGCGCGATCGGCCATCTGTATGGTCTGTTGAATGCACCGGTCTATGCCCGCCGCTTCACGGCAACGGTGACGCGCGCCAAGATGGAGGACCAGGGCCGTGATCTGGATCAGGTGATCGACGTTGCCGCCTGGCCGGACAAGGTCAAGGCCGGACCCTTTGAAGTTTCTTTCATGCCGGTAGCACACTCGATTCCCGAAGCGTCGGGTCTTGTGATCGATACTCCGGCGGGCCGGATCGTGCATTCCGGCGATTTCAAGCTCGATGCCGACCCGATTATCGGAGAACCCTTCGATCCGGTCCTGATGCGCGAGATCGCCAGAGGTGGCGTTCACGCCTTGATCTGTGACAGTACCAACGTGTTTTCACAAAAGCCGGGCCGTTCGGAATCCTCGCTGCCTGAAGCGATTACGGAACTGGTCAAGGACTCGACCGGACTGGTGGTCGCGACTACTTTTGCCTCCAATATCGCGCGTCTGAAAACGCTGGCTGACGCCGGTATTGCCGCGGGCCGCTCCGTCTGCGTACTGGGGCGCGCGATGCAGAACATGCTGCGCTATGGTGAGATGGCCGGCGTTCTGCACGATTTCCCGCCGACCGTCGATCTGGACGATGCCCATGACATTCCGCGCGACAGGTTGATGCTGTTGGTCACCGGCAGCCAGGGCGAGCGCCGAGCGGCTTCGGCCCAGTTGGCCAACGGAAAATACCTGGGCTTCACCCTGCGCGAAGGCGATACGTTCCTGTTCTCTTCCAAGACAATCCCGGGCAACGAAACCTCGGTGGGGCGCATTATCAACAGCCTTTCGGAGCAGGGTGTCGATGTGATCGACGACCACTCTGACAAGTACCATGTTTCAGGTCATGCCAACCGTCCCGATCTGGAGACGATGCACAAGCTGATGGCCCCGAAAATGATGATCCCGATGCACGGCGAGCACCGTCATCTGCGGGCGCATTCCTTGCTGGCGCGATCCAACGGGATTGCCTCGGAAATTGTTCCGAATGGCACTATGGTGGATCTGACCGACGATCTGCCGCAGATCATCGACCACATCGAAACCGGACGCCTTTATCTGGATGGCAGCGTCAAGATCGGCGCTATGGACGGCGTGGTCCGCGAGCGGCTCCGCATGGCAATCCGCGGCGTTGTCGCAGTCTCGCTGGTGCTGGAAGGCAAGGATGTCGTTGGCGTCTGGGTCGAGCCCATGGGCCTGCCGGAAGGCGGTTTGCTGGATGCTGGGCTGGCCGATGTTCTGGAAGCCGAGGTCGAACGCGCACTGAACGGTACCACCGCAAAAGTTTTGAAAAATGACGATGCCTGCGAGGAACTGGTGCACCGCACGGTTACGAAATATTGCAATGATCTGGTAGGCAAAAAGCCGATTACGCAGATTATGATAAACCGGCTGGTTTAGGAAGCGACGCCTTAAGCGGCGTCGTTATCCGAATTGTCATCATCGGAGTCGTCAGTCTCCGACCGTGGCGACTTTTTCAAGACAGGAAATTCCTGCATGATGAAGGCCGGAACGTGGTCGCCCATACCGACTACCGCTCTGCCGCCGCGATTGTTGTCGCGGCCGGAGTCGCGCTTTGAGTCTCCGCGGCCCTGATCGCGCTTCTTGTCGCGGCGCGGGGGTCTGCGCTCTTCTTTGGCAGGTTGAGCCTCAGTGACTTCTGCGGCCACGGTTTCTTCGGCTAAGGCCTCCGCCGGTTGCACCGTTTCCTCTTGCGTAACCTTGCGGCTCCGTTCGCGGGATTTTCTGGCCGGTCTCTCTTTTTTCTCTTTGGCCGGCTTTTCCGTGGCCTTTACGCCATCGCCGTGGGCCTGAGCGCCGGCAGATTCTGCAGCCGCGTTCGGCCGTCCAATACGCGGGATCTTCTTCTGTACCAGCTCTTCGATCTTGTCGAGATACTTCTCTTCGTGCGCGAGGCATAGCATCACCGCCCAGCCTTCTCGGCCGGCACGACCGGTTCGGCCGATGCGGTGGACGTAATCCTCGGAATGGATCGGCACGTCGTAGTTGAACACGTGGCTGACATTCGGAATATCTAGTCCGCGCGCCGCCACGTCGGAGGCCACCAGCAGTTTCAGTTCGTTGTTGCGGAAAGCTTCCAGCGTGCGCATCCGGACTTTCTGGTCCAGATCGCCGTGGATTGCCGCAGCGTCGAAGCCGTGTTTTTTGAGCGATTTCATCACGATATCGACGTCAACCTTGCGGTTGCAGAATACGATGCCGTTTGTCAGGTTTTCATATTCACTCTTGATGATATCGCGTAAAACCTCGCGTTTTTCTTTGGATTCCGTCTTGCGGTTCGAGGCATGAAATACGCAGACTTTCTGGTCGATGTTCTCGCCGGTGGTAGCTTGGGCCGATACTTCGACCCGTTCCGGATTGTGCAGGAATTCCTGAGTGATCCGCGTGATCTCGGGCGCCATCGTAGCCGAAAAGAACAAGGTTTGACGCGTAAACGGAGTCAGCTTGAAAATGCGCTCGATATCCGGAATGAAACCCATGTCGAGCATCCGGTCGGCCTCGTCCACCACCATGATCTCGATACCGGTCAGCAACAATTTACCGCGCTCGAAATGGTCCAGTAGGCGGCCCGGAGTGGCAATCAGCACATCGACGCCACGGTCGATCTTCTGGTCCTGGTCCTTGAAGCTGACACCGCCGATCAGCAGCGCCATCGAGAGGTTCACGTATTTCGCATATTTCT
>JAHEFH010000065.1 GCA_024640245.1 Paracoccaceae bacterium
TCGGACAGACGACCTAGACCGGGTTCTTCAGGTGGAAATTCATGCGCGCAATCAAGAATGACCTCTCGGCGCTTTCACGCCCATTTGGACCGACAGTTACCTCAGATAGATTGGATTGGAGCGGAATTTTCCGGAAAACGGCCCGGTTGCCGCGTTTCCTCAGGAAATTGAGGGCTCGGAATCATATCGCCATCACCCTCGCGACAAGCGATAAACTTGAAATATCAGTTTCGACCGCAGCGCCATCAGAATGTCGGGACAATGCAGTGCCACAACGGTCGCATCGGATCGCCAATATGCAGGGTTTTGGTTTTTAACTTGGGCACCTGGGAATGGTCATCCACACAATCCGGCCTGAACTGGGGGCGACAAGCGATCACCCAAGTTTGTTAATCCAAATGCTTGGACCGTTTTGAAAATCCCGAAGGAGAGACCCCGAAAGCGATGGGCCTGGCTATCCGGACCGCTCGACAGCAACAACGACCTGCCGGTACAAGTGCCATGTCGCGTGGCCAAGGACAGGCAGTACGATGATAAGTCCGACAAACATCGTCAAAATGCCAACTGCCAGCGAACCAGCTATGATCAGCCCCCAAGCCGCAACCGCTGCCGGGTTCTTAAAGGCAATTTCTACGGATGTAATTACCGCCCTCGGCAAGCCTACACGTCGATCAAGCAGGAGCGGAAAGGATACCAAGCTTATGGCGAGCACCAAAGATGCGAAAATGAAGCCCGTTGCAATTCCGGCAATCAGCATGGTCAAGCCCGCGCCTGTCATAAAGACATCCCGGACAAAGGCCGAAACCGTAACCGGCGGCTCGGGTCCAAGTGTCAGTCCATAAATAAAATTGGCCGTCAGCATCCACACGGCAAAAATTGCAAGCAGGTAAGCGCCGAGAATGAGGATCGGAACAATCGAGGGAGATTCCATCACGCCAAAGGCATCTTCCCAGCCGGATTTCATCCCGCTCTCCCGCCGGCGGCTCATCTCATAAAGCCCGACAGCCGCGAAAGGACCAAGCAGGGCAAATCCTGCGATCAGGGGAAACACAAGCGGCAGGAGATCACGATTGAACGCAAACCAGGTCAGCAAAATTCCGATTACAGGGTAAATCATGACGATAAAGACAACATCGGTGCGTAGAGCAGTGAAGTCTTCGACACCTTTTTGCAGGGCAATCCTCAGATCGGATATCCGCAAATCCCTGATCTCGATCGGCGCCATGTCTTGCGTGACAAGCTCTCTGGTTCCCGATTCTACATAGCGTGACCCACGACCAAAAAAATGCGCGGCCCACGATAACGGATTTCCTATTGTCTTGGCCATGACGCCCTCCGCTCTCTGTAAGAGTTGGATTGGCCCCGTATCGCCCGGAACACAACGAGGCCCAAGCATTTCTTTAAAAAATTTAGTATACCAAAAATACGGTTCTTTGTCTCGCGTTTCGCTTGTCTTCACGAAATTTTGCTGGAAAACCGAATATGTCAGGTTGCGGGTCGTTTCGGCACTCAAAATCCTGACTCAGGCCGCGAACAGGCCAAGCCAAGCGGTCCGAAAATTTTAGATATTTCGGTAAATTTACCTGCCACTTACTTGGCCGATCAAAATGGCTTCTTTATCCGGGAACGGCTGCGCTGTCGCTTGCCGTCGGTGCGATCGGCAATTCGTCTTCTTGTCTGCAAGCGGGATTGCAGCGGAATTCCTCGGTGGAGGTTCCACGCCGCACGGTAAGAGGCGCGCCGGATTTGACAACGCTAACCCAGACCTGCTCGATAATCCGACCTGTCGCATCCAGCACAATGACATTTGTCTTTCCGTGCGCAATTCCGGTGAAAACCAGAATATCGCCCTGAATGATATTAGCGGCGATAGTCGCGTCGTCGCCCACGATAATGGTTTTTGGCACGCCGGCGATGGGAAGCAAACGTGCCTCGCCTACACCGATCTCGAAAATGCTCTCGGCGGCAATCGGCGCCCGTGCAGTTTTAGGCTGCTGAGCGCGGAGTTGAGCCGCGAAAAATCCTGACCCCGCGATCAAGAGCAGGAAGGTGAATAACGGGAATGGTAGAAAGTTTTTCATTCCAGGATGTATCCATCCCAAATCCTAAAATGTTCTAAACTACAACAGTAATCCTGACTTTTTAACGACAGGCTGTTTCAGACAGGCCTTCAGTAAGCGGCACGATAGCGGCATTTCGTGTTTATTTGCTGGAAGAACGGTTGAAACAGCATGTTGGCAGGGCGCTTCGGTGGAATTTCGAAATGCAAAAATATATAATCTTTATTAAGTATTTATATAAAATTACATGTACTTATAGAATTTTCTTAATCTTTTGTCGATCAAAATTTCTTATCCCTGAATGCACGAATGTTCCCGAGAAAGGATTAAAGATGCTTAGTTTCAAAGTTGCCAAAGGGTTTGCCGCAAATGAAAAAGGCGCGACGGCCATCGAGTATGGTCTGATCGCCGGCGGTATTGCAATTGTGATTATCGTAGCCGTTGGATTGGCAGGCGATGCGCTCGTCACCATGTTCACCACGATCGCAACCGCGCTGACACCCCCAGCAGCCTAAAATACAAACACCAGCAGGACCGGCCGACAAACAACGGTCGGTCCTTTCCGGTTTTCAACATATTGGAGCCTCCCATGTCATCAGCCACCAGTGGGTTCGGCCGTCGCACTGGGCGCACGGCACAGCCTTTGGCTTCGAAAGTTTTCAAGATCGAGGGTGGTAAACCGGACAGTCAAGAGCCGCGGCCAGCAGCAGAAAACGAACGCTTTAAATCCGCTAAGGCCGTACTGACATCCCATTTAATCAACACAATCGACCTGCGCGCCCTGTCCAAGCTCGATCCGGACAAGGCGCATGTTGAAATCATCGAAATTCTTACGGAACTGATCGACCAGCAACAGATTGGTGGAGCAACCTCCGATCGCGCCAGACTGGTGGACGAAGTCGTCAATCAGGTGCTCGGATACGGCCCGTTGCAGCCACTGCTCGAGCGCGACGATATCTCCGATATAATGGTCAACGGCGCCGGGCGGATATTTATAGAAGTCGACGGCAAGACCAGGGAAACAGACATTTGTTTCGACAGCAACGAAGAGCTTCTGAACATTTGTCAGCGCATCGTCTCCGCAGTGGGTCGTCGTGTCGATGAAAGCTCGCCCATCTGCGACGCACGTCTGCCCGACGGGAGCCGTGTCAATGTGATCGCGCCGCCGCTGGCCATTGACGGCGCCGCGCTGACAATTCGGAAGTTCAAGAAAGACAAACTGACCTTGGCCGACCTTGTAAAATTCGGCTCTGTCACACCTGACGGGGCAGAAATCCTCCGCATTATCGGCCGCGTGCGCTGTAACGTTCTGATTTCGGGCGGAACCGGTTCCGGCAAGACCACCCTGCTGAACTGTCTCACGGCCTGCATCGACGCCGACGAGCGGATCGTGACCTGCGAAGATTCAGCTGAACTTCAACTGCAGCAGCCCCATGTCGTCCGGCTGGAAACCCGGCCACCCAATCTCGAAGGCGAAGGCGTTGTCACGATGCGCGATCTGGTCAAGAACTGCCTGCGCATGCGCCCCGAGCGCATCATTGTCGGCGAGGTGCGCGGTCCCGAGGCGTTTGACCTGCTGCAGGCCATGAACACCGGCCATGACGGATCCATGGGTACACTCCACGCCAACTCGCCGCGCGAAGCTCTTGGCCGGCTCGAATCCATGATCTCTATAGGAGGTTTCAACCTGCCCTCGAAAACGGTGCGGGAAATGATCGTTTCCTCTGTCGATGTCATCGTTCAGGCCAGCCGCCTGCGGGATGGCCGGCGTGTGATCACCCATATCACCGAGGTCATCGGCATGGAGGAAGAGGTCATCACCACTCAGGACTTGTTCGTCTATGACATGACCGGCGAAGATGCCGACGGAAATATTCTCGGCGCGCACAGGTCTACCGGAATCGGACGCCCGGCCTTCTGGGGGCGCGCCCGTTATTACAACGAAGCGGACCGGCTCGCCGAAGCGCTTGAGAATGCCGACCGCCGAAGCAATAGGGCGGGGTCGATCTATGACCGGGCTTGATCCGATAATGCCGGGGCTCATCGTGGCGACTCTTGTACTGATATCCGTTGCAGCGATGGTATGGACTGTTTTGTCACAACAGGCCGAAAATGCCTCAAGAAGGCACCGGATCGCCAATTTCGGTCTCGCTGAGAGATCAGTTAAAAACATGCAGTCGCCTTCTGATGAAATTCAGCAATCCGTTAAGGTCATCCGAAGCAGCCGGAACGTGTCTCGACGCGATGCCGCGCGATATATGCTGCGCCAGGCAGGCTTCTCAGCCCCTGTCTGGATGCTCTTGCCAATCTACTTGATCCTGTCGGCGATCGTGGCGATGTTCCTCTGGTCCGCAGGATTAACGCCTCTGGTCGCCACACTGGCAAGCGCCGCTCTAGGCCCTGGTCTGATGCTGCTTTTGCTGCGCCGCCAGCGCAACAAACGGAAAAAAGCCATGGAAAAAGAGTTCCCGGGCGCACTCGATATCATCGTTCGAGGCGTCAAATCCGGATTGGCATTCACCGATTGCCTCAAGATCGCTGCGCGCGATGTGCCAGAGCCTCTTCGCGGCGAATTCGCAAAGTTGGTCGAACAGCAATCACTCGGAATGACGATGGCCGAAGCGGTCGGTCGCTTTGCCAACCGCGTTCCGCTGGAAGAAGCCAATTTCTTTGCCATCGTGATCGCCCTTCAAACCCGTACCGGTGGAAAAATGGCGGAGTCGCTGGATAATTTGGTTTCCGTGCTACGTGCGCGTGTTCAGCTTCGGGCCAAAATCCACTCCATGAGCGCCGAGGCCAAAGCCTCCGGAATGATTATCGGAGCGCTTCCTCTGGTTGTGGCCACGATGGTCTACTTCACCAGCCCTGACTATATTTCTCTGTTGTTCACCGAACTGGTGGGAAACGTGGTTCTGGCAGTAAGCGCGGTCTGGATGATGATCGGAGTATTGGTAATGAAAAAAATGATTGCGTTTGACTACTGATGGACGCCGTTAACCTCATAGGCGGCATTCTCGCGGATCCGGTGCAGTTGGCGCCGTTTGCGGCAATGATTTCCGTGACAATCTGTATAATCGCGCTCGCCTGGCCGATAATTGACGGCCAGAAGCGCAAGTTGCGCCTGGCTGCGATCCAGACCACCGAAGCTCGCATGCGCGACGCGGCAACAGCAAATCGCGCCGCAAAAAATGCCGATCCGATCGACAGCTTGCGGCATGCTGCGCCGCGAAAGATCTATAAAGCGATCATCCAGCGCCTGAACCTGACCAGCCTGTTGCAGAATCCCAAGACGCTGGACCTGATCTACAAGGCAGGGTTCCGCGGCGAAGCGGCTGCCATCAAAATTACCGCGATGCGGGTAATTCTTGCTGCGCTTTTTGCAACGGGAGCTGCACTTTATTTCTGGGCAGCTATCCAGGTCAGCCAACCTCTTGCCGTCCGTGCGCTGATTGTCGCGGTTGCCGCGTTCGCGGGTTGGTGGGTGCCGATAGTCCTCCTCAAAAACCGTTTCCAAAACCGCAAGATCGATATCAAGCGAAACTGGCCGGACGCCATGGACCTTTTGCTGATTTGCGTCGAATCCGGCATGTCGGTCGAGGCGGCATTCCGCAAGGTCGCAGAAGAGATCGCCGTGCAATCGATAGTTCTGAGCGAAGAATTGTCGCTGACAACGGCCGAATTGAACTATCTGCAGGATCGTCAGAGCGCCTATCGCCGCCTCTACGACAGAACCGAGGTAGATGAGGTCCGGTCGGTCGTCACCGCACTGATCCAGTCCGATAAATACGGTACCCCTGTCGGGCGGGCGCTCCGCGTTCTCAGTGCCGAGAGCCGCTCTTTGCGTATGGCCGCTGCCGAGAAAAAGGCCGCCGCCCTGCCCCCCAAGCTGACCGTTCCCATGATCCTGTTTTTCCTGCCGGTTCTTTTCGCTGTCATCATGACGCCGGCGATTATCCAACTCATGCAGGATTAAGTCCATGAACGACGGTTACTGGTCAATTTGCCAAGGCTTTGCCACAGACATCCGGGGAAGCATCGCGATCATGGCCGCTATGGTTTTTCCGATCCTCGTCGGCGGCATGGCGCTCGGTACGGAAGCGGGGTTCTGGTATCTCAGCCAGCGCAGGCTCCAGCAGACTGCCGATCTGGTGGC
This sequence comes from Paracoccaceae bacterium, assembly GCA_024640245.1. GTDB lineage: Bacteria > Pseudomonadota > Alphaproteobacteria > Rhodobacterales > Rhodobacteraceae > Amylibacter. Next base: position 6,214 of record JAHEFH010000065.1, read on the forward strand.
CATTGCCGCGGTGGTCCAGTTACGGTCGGGTCGTACGGGAGGCCCGATGCAGGAGGTCGCCCGCGACATCGCAGCGCGCAATGGCTTTCAGGCCGACCATGACACGATGACCGTGAACAATCCTCCGCTGGTCGGCACGCGCACGGGTTCCGGAAAGGCCGTGGAGGTCACAATCGTCAGGTCACAAAAGCGATATTTCACGCTGATATATGACACCGAGCCGGTTGAAATCAGAGCACGAGCGGTTGCCGAGTACGTTCTGGGCAGCAACGCCTGCCTGTTGGCCCTCGACTCCACCGCCGACGGCGCGGTCACAGTGGCGGGATCGAGCGAAGTCATCTTCGAGGGCTGTGATGTCGCCACTAACTCCAACGACGCCGAGGCATTCCGGATGTCCGGCGGCTCGGTTCAATTATCAACGGGCTGCGTACATTCGGTGGGTGGCGTAGAAACGACCAGCGGCTTGACCCTGACCGGCTGTTCCAGTCCGCGAACCGAAGTACCTGTGGCAATAGACCCGTACTCCGATATCAAAAATCCGGAAGTCGTAGGAAACTGCGCGGATGGAAACCTAAGCAATGTCGTCGTGACGCCGGATACCGGGCACCCACTTGGTATCGGATCGAAGCACTTTTGCGGCGGGTTGACGTTATCCGGCGCTGTTAGTTTTGCACCGGGCCTCTATATCGTTGACGGCGGAGTTTTCAAGATCAACGCTTCGACACTGGTGACCGGGACAGGTGTAACCTTCTATTTGACCGGCGGAGCGAGCCTTTCCTACAACGGCGGGGCCACAATACACTTGATCGCTCCGTCATCGGGTCCACTTGCGGGACTGTTATTTTTTGCCGACCGCGATGATGTCGGCGTCGCGCACAAGATCAACGGCAACAGCGACTCCAAGCTTAACGGCGCGATCTACATGCCGTCGGGAGATATCGACTACAACGGAAATTTCAGCGGCGGCGGCGGTTGCACCCAGATCGTAACGCGCCGCGTCACTTTTAGTGGCAATTCATCACTCGAAGTCAACTGCACTGCGGCCGGCACGCGTCGGATCGCCGTCGGAGAATCCATTGCTCTGGTGGAATAAAAACCATGAGGAACGAAGCACAAAATGAATACCGAGACAGCCCAACTGGTCCATTTCGCTTTGCTGACCGCCTTTGCTACGCTGGCAATGCAGCGCGACATCAGCACGTTTACCATTCCTAATCGTTTGACTGGCAGTATGGCAGTAACTGGAGTTTTCTCTATGATTTTGCTTGGACCATCTTCGTTCTCTCCGCTTTTGCCGCTCTTGCTGGCAACAGGCGTTCTGGTTTGCGGTTGGGCAATGTTCGCTGTGGGTCTTTGGGGTGCCGGAGACGCAAAATTGATGGCAGCGGCAAGCCTTTGGATCGGTCCCTCCGCCATGGGCGTTTTCGCTCTGGGCATCGTCTTGATTGGGTCCCTTCTCGCGCTGGCAACACTGCTCATCGGGCTTGCAAAGGCCGCCCGGGCCGTTCCCGGCGGTCGGTGGCGACCCCGCTTGCTCATGCGGCGCCTTTCGGTGCCATACGGGCTGGCGATCGGTAGCGCCGCCGTACTTTCGCTGGCCTGGCAACTCGGTTCAACGAATTAAATGCAGGAAAGTTCCTATGCTCCGTAAAGTCATATTACTGGTCGCCGTCACCGCCGGACTCGGGGCCGGATGGCTGGCCTGGAAGGCGACTTTGCGCCCCGACATTGAATCGGTGCGCGTCGCCGTTCCATCGGTCGATGTGCTTGTTTCCAGTCGCGATATCCAGCGTGGCGCCAGACTGACGCAAGAGATGCTTACATGGGAGCCATGGCCCGAGGATCACCTGAAGGACAACATGATCCTTCGCTCCGAGCAGCCCGATGCCACAACCCAGGTCAATGATCGCGTCCTGCGCTCAAACGTCTACGCCGGAGAGCCGCTTCGGCGCGAACATCTGGCGCGGGGCGACGGCGGCTTTCTGTCTTTAATCCTGCAGCCGGGCACCCGTGCGATCGGGGTCAAGATTACTGACGAAAAGACGGCCGGTGGATTCATCCTGCCCAATGACCGCGTGGATGTCCTGCACACCGTCATCCGCGACTTTGACGGTGATGGCACCGCCACGGGCACTACACGCACAATCCTGACAAATGTGCGGGTGCTTGCCATCGGTCAGATCAGCTTCGAAAAAGAGAAGCTTGCTGCCGATACGACGGAACTCGCGAGCGATTTCGAACCGGTCGACGGCAGTACAACCCTTACCGGGCAGACAGCAACGCTGGAGGTGACGACAGAGCAGGCCGAGGCCCTCTTGTCGGCGGCAGCGTCAGGCCAGTTGTCGCTTGCGCTACGCGCGTCCGAAGACTTCGGCTTGAGCCAACTCGGAGATCTGGCAACAATCGAGGGTCCGAAGCAACAGGCGCTCCCCAAAATCGGGACCCCGAAAGACGTAGAGGAGTTGGTAGAAACGCGGGGTTCCAGCAGCCAAAACCTTAAACGAGAAATCACCATCATATCTGCCGGAAAATCACGTCAGTTCGTTACCGAGGCGGAAAGGGAAAAACCATGAAATCCGAAGCGCTCATCAAAGAAGATATACGCGCTGAAGCCGTGGCAGATGAAAGGCGTACTCAGCCGGACGTTCGGGCAGCGACGGAGGCGGAAAACCTAAGGCTGATGTTGCCGCGCGTCAGCATAGATGCCTTCACGACCAATGCAGACGTCTTTCAGGCGGTCGAAAAGGCGATGAGCGATCGCCGTGCGACCAGGGTCGAGGCTCGGCTGTTCGACGGCGGCTTCAAGCATGCTATCAAGCACTATTCCGGAAATCAGCCCGCCGACATCGTCGTTATTGAATTTCAGGAGCCGTCGGAAATGGTGTCAGTACAGATCGATGCGCTGGCCGACCTGTGCCCGCCATCGACCCGCCTGTTGCTGATCGGTTCCGACAACCATGTCGAACTGTACCGGAAACTGCTACGCCTCGGCGTCAGTGACTATCTGGTTCGCCCGGTTGCGCCATTGGGACTGATCGAGGCTTTGGCGGGCATTCTGGGTGAAGATCCGCAAGAAAGCCTTGGTCACGTGCTGGCTTTTATCGGCGCCCGTGGCGGAGCAGGCGCATCGACGGTCGCGCAGAATGTGGCGCACGGCCTTGCCCACAATTTCAATGCGACGACCGTTCTTGTAGATGCCGACATCGGCTTCGGCACCGCATCCCTGCAATTCGACTTCTCGCCGGCCCGCACGCTTGACGATGCAATCAAGGAGGGAGAGGCTCTGGACAAAGAAGTACTGGAGCGGATAACGCATTGGCGCGACCGGCGTTTTGGCATAATTGCTGCGCCCACGAGGCTTGACGAGGTGACTGCTCCGGGCAGGGAACAAATCCGCAGGGTCGTGGAACAGGCGCGGCGGATGGCGCGATATGTTGTCTTGGACGTTCCCCAAGGATGGGGTCCATTGGTTACCGAAGTCCTCACGCTTGCCGACTCGGTGACGCTGGTCGCAACGCCGGATCTGGTGGCATTACGAAACACCCGGACGCTTATGCAGATGATCAAAGCGCTACGGCCCAATGATCCCGCGCCATTGCTGATCCTGAACCAGAAGCCGACACGCGGAAAATCATTCGTCACGGCGGAGGAATTCTCCTCAACGCTATCCTGCCCCCTGACGGCCGAAATCCAATCCGATCCCGAAACGTTGTCTGCGGCTCAGATGGCAGGCAAAATTCTGCTCGAACACGCGCCGAAGTCGCTGGTCGCGAGCCAGATTGGAATCCTGACAGCGAAACTGGCTTTGAACAGCGTCCCGAGAGCAGGTGACAAACCCGCGCGCAAAGGCTTGCTTGCAAAATTGCTCAGGCGCAAGGGTCCGATAAATGGGTGAGACTGAAAAAGCGTTTGGGATTTTGGCAGTGTCAGAATCCGGTGTCGCCGCAGTAGAATTCTCCCTGATCGCGCCGATTCTGATCGCTTCCGTCCTGACAATGGCCGACCTGGGCTTTGCCATCCACGAACGGTTCGAGATCGATCAGGTACTTCGAAACGGAGCCCAACGTGCGGTCACAGATCCGGGCGCGGCAAAAGTGGCGGCAGTGCTCAAGCTGGTCGATGCGACCAGCGAAGGGCAAAGTTCGACCGACTTTACCGTCAACCGGTTCTGCGCCTGCGCCGACACGCCAGGAACCGAAACCACATGCTCGACAACCTGTGCCGGCGATAACCCGACCTCGATCTTTTACAGCCTGACAGGCACCAAGAGTTTCTCTGGGTTCCTTCTGCCCGTGCAGACCGTCAAGCGCGCCAGCGTTGTTCAGGTTCGATGAAAAAGAAACACGGTTTTCTGGCGGACCGCCGTGGCGCGACAGCGGTTGAATTCGCCCTCGTTGCCCTGCCCTTTGTCATGCTGTTACTTGGACTGATCGAGTTCGGTCGCGCACTTCACATCAAGAATGGGCTCGACTACGCAGCCGACAGGACGCAAAGGCAAATCATTATAGACGGGACCGCCAACTCGACAGAGCTCGCATCCGGTGCGCGCAAGGCTTTTCTGGCTGGTGACCCAAACAAACTGCAGGTCACTCTGGCAGCAGGTTCGTCGGGCGGCACCAATTTTCGCACCGTACGGCTTTCCTATGCAATGACGCTACTGGTCCCTATCCCGAAGGGGGTGGACGTGGTCTTGTCGACAAGCCGTAAGGTCGTTTTGGCCAACTGACCTACGCATTTGCAAACAAACCCATTGCTCCTGAATGTTTGGTGAGTACTCCCGCAAGATCCTGCGTCAGGATCAGCCTGAAAAGTTGTCTCTGATGGATGGGTCGAAATCAAATCGGGACACAAACGGGAATATGCAGTGATCTCAGGCCACTCAAATCCCTTAACTCGGCCTCTTCTGTCAGAATACTAAGATAGACCTCAGGCCAGATTTCTTTTAACGATTGAACATGCCTCCCAAACCGGGCCAATTTGAAGTCGGCATTTACAGAGTTTCCCGCCAGAGTTTTGGGAACGGCGTACTGGGCAGACAAACCCGTTCACTCGACTGACAGAACCTTGGAAAGTTCAGTGTAGACCAGTCAGAATTGGAAAAGGAAATTATGCGGGATCACATGCACCTGATGCGGTCAAAACGGTTCTTGCCGCTTTTTGTCACCCAGTTTTTCGGCGCCTTCAACGACAATGCCTTTAAGAACGCCTTTCTAATCTGGTTCACCTTTGACGTGGCCACGGACAGCGGAATAAATGCACCGATGATGGTGACGCTCGCCGCAGGCCTGTTCATCCTGCCATTCTTTCTGTTTTCCGCCACCGCCGGCCAGTTTGCCGACAAATTCGAAAAGTCGCGATTTACGCGAAAGATAAAGCTTGTCGAAATTATCCTGATGATCGCCTGCTCGGCCTGTTTCTTTCTCGGCAGTATTTACGGTCTGCTGCTGGTTCTGTTCATGATGGGTGTACAGTCGACTTTTTTCGGACCTATCAAATACAGCCTGCTGCCAGAACACCTGAACGACGACGAATTGATCGGCGGTAACGGCCTGATCGAAGGCGGAACATTTCTATCGATCCTGCTCGGTACGATTTTCGGAGGGCTGATAATCGGCACGAGTTACGGCGTCGAACTGCTCGCGCTGGCGCTTGTCGGATTTGCATTCGTCGGCTGGATCAGCAGCCGCTCGATACCTCTGACCCCTGTAGGCGACCCGAATTTGAAGATCGGCTGGAACATCTTTCGCGAGACATGGAAGATCATCGGCTACGCGCGGGCTGAACGCACTGTCTGGCTGTCCATAATCGGCATTTCATGGTTCTGGTTCGTCGGCGCAATGTTTCTGACCCAGTTTCCGATTTTTACCAAACAAACAATCGGCGGCAACGAACAGATCGTGACCCTTTTTCTCACAATATTTTCTGTCGGTATCGGCATAGGTTCGGTTTGGTGCAATAAGTTGCTGAAAGGCCAGATTAACGGCCGACTGGTTCCTTACGGCTCCATTGGCATGACCGTGGCGATCGCTGTCTTCGTCGCCGCTTCTTTCCATTACAGCTATGACCGACTCGTATATCTGGAACAGGTTCTGAACTATCAGGACAAGATATTGAGTCTGGCAGAGTTCTTTTCCGTAGGTCTGTCGAGTTGGGGAATTATTGCCGGACTGCTGGGGCTGTCGGTCTGCGCCGGCATTTATATCGTGCCGCTTTACACAATCATGCAGCATCGTAGCGACGACAAGTATCTGGCGCGCATCATAGCCGCAGCCAATGTAATGAATGCCCTGTTCATGGTTATGGCAAGTGTTGCCGCTCTGGTGTTTTTTTCAATAGACTTTACTTCGATTGAAATACTTCTCGCTGTCGGAGTGATGAATATCCCGGTCTTTTTTCTTGTCCGCGGAATTGTCAAACGGAGGCTCGAAGTTGCTTAAATCGTCCCTCAAGTGGGTACTCACTAAGCTTTACAGAATAGAAGTCGAAGGCGTCGAAAATTATGAAAGCGCCGGACTGCGCGTACTTATTGTCGCCAATCACCTGTCTTTTCTGGATGCCCTGCTGATTGCCCTGTTTTTACCTCAAAAACCTATGTTTGCGATCAATACCGAAATTGCCACCCGGTGGTATTTCAAACCGTTTCTGAGCCTGGTCAAGGCTTTCCCGCTCGACCCGACGAACCCCATGGCAACCAAGTCGATCATCAACGAAATCAGAAAGGACCAGAGCTGCGTCATCTTTCCCGAAGGACGCATAACCGTCACCGGATCACTGATGAAAGTCTATGAGGGACCGGGACTGATCGCCGACAAAGCTGGAGCAATGATACTGCCGGTCCGTATCGACGGAGCCCAATACACCCCGTTTTCCCGCCTTAAAGGCAAGGTCAGAACGCATTGGTTCCCCAAAATTACCCTGACGTTTCTGGAACCGCGAAAGTTCGAAATTCCTGAAGAAATTAAGGGACGCAAACGGCGCCACAAGGCAGGTATCAAGCTCTACGACTTGATGTGCGAGATGCTGTTCGACAGCTCCAACTTGCAGAAAACCATTTTCGAATCCGTTATCGACCAGTCGCACATTCATGGCAGGTCAAAGGTGATTGCCGAGGATCCGACGCGCAATCCGATGAACTATGGTCAGCTTCTGACCCGTAGTTTTATTATGGGAAGCAAGATTTCCGGAATCACCGAAGAGGGCGAGAATGTCGGCGTCATGCTGCCCAATATGGTCAGTTCTATCGTCACCCTTATGGGGTTGCAGGCGCACGGCAGGGTTCCGGCGATGCTCAACTTTTCCACAGGCGCACAAACCCTGCTCTCGGCATGCAAGTCCGGTTGTATCAAGACCATCCTGACGTCCAGTCAGTTCGTTGAGGCCGGCAAACTGCAGGCGCTGATCGAGGCGGCCGAAAAAAATAGTATCAACCTCGTTTATCTTGAAGACATTTTAAAAACTGTCACTGCGATGGACAAACTAAAAGGTCTGGTCGCCGGTTACTTTCCGGCGACAAACTACAGCAGGACTAATAGCAGACAGCCCGAAGATGCGGCGTTCGTCCTATTCACGTCTGGCTCCGAAGGCACGCCCAAAGGCGTTGTCCTTTCACATGTGAATATTCAGGCCAACCGGTTCCAGCTCGCTTCCCGCATCGATTTCGGACCGACCGATATCGTGTTCAACGCCCTGCCGATATTCCATTCCTTCGGCCTGACCGGCGGGACACTGCTGCCAATACTGTCTGGTATCCGGACCTTCTATTACCCTTCACCCCTGCACTACCGCGTCGTGCCGGAACTAATCTACGGCACCAATGCTACCATCATGTTCGGCACCGATACATTCCTGTCCGGCTATGCCCGCTTTGCCAACCCGTATGATTTCTATTCCGTCCGCTACGTCTTTGCCGGTGCCGAAAAGCTGAAGGATGAAACCCGCAGACTGTGGTCGGAAAAGTACGGCGTTAGAATATTCGAAGCCTATGGCGCGACGGAAACCTCACCAGCGGTGACCGCCAACACTCCAATGCACAACCGCCCGGGAACCGTGGGACGCCTGTTGCCGGGGATTTCGTCCGAACTGCAAAAAGTCCCCGGGATCGAAGATGGCGGCAGGCTGATCGTACGCGGCGCAAATGTCATGAAAGGGTATCTGCTGGCCGAAGATCCGGGTGTTCTGGTGCCCCCCGAAAACAGCACTTACGATACTGGCGACATCGTCGACTTTGACGAAGAGGGATATATGACGATCAAAGGGCGCGCTAAGCGCTTTGCGAAGATCGCAGGGGAAATGGTCTCGCTGACCGCGGTGGAGACCTATCTGGCCAAACTCTGGCCGGATAATAACAGTGTCGTTGTTTGCATTGCCGACAGCAAGAAAGGCGAGGCGCTTGTACTGGTAACGGACAAAACAGATGCTAGCAGGGACGAGATCAGCGCCTATACCAAGAAAAACGGCATCGGTGATCTGTCCGTTCCGCGCGACATCCGAATAGTAGAACAGATCCCTCTGCTGGGAACCGGCAAGACTGACTATGTGGGAATTCAAAAAATGGTGCAGGACTAGGCTTTCCGCCAGCGCTGCGCTTTTGAACCAAAGTCACGGCTGGTGAAATCCGTGCAATAGGTTTTAAAATTTGCGCATACCGATACCCACCGCCCGGCTGTGCAGGTCTTTTATCCTTGTGAGCCAATTGACCTGACGGGCCGTGCAGCCGTTCTCTTCAAACCGTTCCAGAACGACTTCGACAGGGCAAGGCATCTGCGTTACCGGGTCCCAGTAATAGGGATAGGCAATTAACGCAGCATGAACCAGACCGTCGAGACCAGGTTTTGCCTTGCGACGCCGGGGCACCGAACCCAGATCCTCGGTCAATCCCCAGCCCGCATAGAAGGGCGCGCCAAAACAGGTGACGGATTTGCCATAAATCAGCGCCTCGAAACCGGCGAGGGAAGTCATGGTACAGACATGATCCACCTGCGGCAAAAGCCGAGCTATGTCAGTCTCGGCGGCAACATGATCCACCAGCGACAAGGCATCGCCGAGACCGCTGCTCCGCCGGAAGCCGGCTTCCACGTCCGGATGGGGCTTCCATATCAGGAAAGCATCACGAA
>JAHEFH010000066.1:0-399 GCA_024640245.1 Paracoccaceae bacterium
CTGAACTACGTCCTCGACGGGAAAAGCCCCTATTACACGATGGCCCAGGTTCAGAGCTATATCCCGGGCATCGAGCTTTCGAGCGCGGCAATCGAACAGGCCGACCTTCTCGAAACCTACGACCTCTTTGCCGCTCTCCCGGCAGTCGACATCCCGGTTCATTTCATCACCGGCGCCGAAGACCGCAACACCCCTGCGGAACTGTCGCGAGAATACTACGAGTTCCTCGATGCACCGGCCAAGAGCTTCACCCTGATCGACGGTGCGGGGCACAGTCTCATGTGGGACAAGCCCGAGGCGTGGGCGGAGGCGCTTGTCAAAATCCGCGACGTGACGTTGGATCAATAGCGCCGGTCGCTATGTCGGGTTCGGCTGTCGAGAGGCATGTTTCGGTTTGAT
>JAHEFH010000066.1:409-15317 GCA_024640245.1 Paracoccaceae bacterium
CGTCCTATGCGCAATCTCATCGGCGCTGTCCCCCGATATCACGCTCACTGGACGGAACGGTTGTTTCGTCCGCATCTGAGACCCCAGGATCAAGCGCGGCGAACGGCCGGTTTGGGTTTCGACGATTCCGGGGACCGTGAATGTCCGGTTCGGGGAGGCTCGCCGCACCGCCGCACCCCAATCGCCGGGCAGAATTGGTGATCATCGATCCGGCGCAATATACTTCGCTGCATTCGCACGGGTCCGGTTTGTCCGCTCTTCAGACCTTCGAGCTTACAGAATGCCGCCAGGCGGGTGAATGGCAGCTTTAGGAAAACTGACATGCGGCTCCGAACCGCTGGCAGAGGTCGGCTCAGGGCCGGTAGTGGACATCTTGTCGGCTATCTGCCCTCGATTTAGCCCAGCCGCGAATTAAAGTGGGTAGGGGCCTCAACTTTGCATGAAAGCTTGGTTCGACAACGCTGGTAGCCCCCTCCCGCAACCAAATAAATAACACAAAAACAACACGTTAATAGCCACCTTCGGGTGGCTTTTCGCGTTGCAGTATTGGCTGTGGAAGCACTATGGAAGCAAATTGCAGGTGTTCCGAAAATGCAATTGCGCTGCACGTCCGTTTCGTTGCCAAATTTGAGCTTTCGGCCCGTAGTGGCCTTCGGCTCTTGGCTTGGCGAAGGTCTGCTTTGAGCCCTGACTTTACGATGCTTTAGTAAGCTCCAACTTCCGCTTTGATTCCTACCACCGATATGCAAGGTTTCTGAACGCACACTTCGTGCCCTAAAGGGAAAGAGCTATGCGAACAGACTTCTGTAAGACTTTTGGCATTGAATACCCAGTCGTATTGGCTCCTATGGCAGGAGTTGTCCCTGATGCCTTGGTCGCGGCTGTTAGCAATGCGGGCGGGCTCGGTCTGGCACCGCTTTGGCATGTCAACGCAGATAAACTTCGGAAATCGGTACGCAACATAAGGCGACTTACCGACAAACCATTCGGAGTGAACCTGAACATGGAATTCCCGAGCATGGAACATCTCGACGCATGCCTAGAAGAAGGTGTCGAGATCATTTCGTTGTTTTGGCGAGCACCAGGAGAATTTCTGGCTCACGCCCAGTCTGGCGGTGCCAAAGTCATATATAGTTCTGGCGACGCGGCTGATGCAAAGGCCGTTGCAGACCTCGGCGCAGACGCGATTTGTGCGCAAGGCTGGGAAGCTGGGGGGCATGTGCGCGGAACTGTTGGGAGCATGGCGCTCATACCGGCTATCGTTGACGCAGTTGGCGATGTTCCGGTTGTGGCCGCCGGAGGAATTGCAGACGGGCGTGGACTGGCGGCTGCGCTATCTCTCGGCGCTTCGGCTGTATGGGTCGGAACCAGATTTCTCGCAGCGGCTGAGGCAAACGTTCACCCGGAGTATCTATCCCACCTTTTGGCATCTTCGGAGAACGACACTGCACATTTTGACAACTTGTTCGATATCGGTTGGCCCGATGCGCCGCACAGGGCTCTGAAAAACAGCACATCCCAAATGTGGGAGGATGCGGGCCGACCAGACCTTGGGCAAAGACCCGGAGAAGGAGATGTCGTGGCGTCATCTCCTATAGGAGGTGATGTCCTGCGATATCAGAGTAAATCACCTTCTGCTGACCTAACTGGCAGTGTCGAGGCTATCTCAATGTGGGCCGGGCAAGGTGTATCGATGGTTAGGAAAGTTCAACCCGCTCGCGATATTGTTCGTGACATCGTCGACGAGGCGAAGATTGCGCTGGAGCGTATACGCTACCGGTAGAGACCTGAAGTGCTACGGTAAACGGAGATTGATGGCCCGCGCGGCGAAAGCTCACTTCGTCCCGCAAAGCGGACATTGCCCGCAATTTGACCAATGTCTGCAAACCGCCTAAACTTCCCGGAGAACCCCTGACCCGTTTCTCGGTGGTCACCGAAATCGATACCGCCTCACAGACTTTTCAATACGCTCATCAATTGGCACAGGATGCTCCTTCGAGGCTTTCCCAAGCGTGAACAATTGCCGTTTCAAAAATGCCTCAAATTCATCACCATCAACGCCTTCTGCTGCCGCCCGCGAAACCAGCAACCCAAGTATCTGCGTATCCAAAATCCGTAAATGCTAAGGCCTGATGACTCCCTTACTATCTGCGGAACCACGCCAGACCGCATTTCCCATCGGTTGCGCAGTTGTTTGGACCCCATGCGCAGCTCAAATCGCCAGACTTGGCTTTGATCTCGGTTCTTGAGATCGAAAGGCGGCTTTCCGGCCCAAAAATCCTGACGACGGAGACTTGCGAGGTAACCTCAGAGCAAGAAAGTGTTAAGCTCATTAGTTCTCTACAGAACGCCGGTAAGGGAGCTTCAATGCTCTGGGCCCAAGCAGAACCCAGCAGACAGTACCGGAGGTCCTGCCCACTGAAAGCCGGTCCTGACCGAAAAGACCTCTAATCCGAATGAACTAGTACGTGAAGCCGAATGGCGCTCCCCCCCTACAAGTGAGATTGTCTGATCGTAGAGGCGCAAAGCGGGCGGAAGCCACAGCTTTCTGAGATTTCAACCGGAACCCACTCCGAGGACAGAAGATGAATTTTTTTAAGCTAGTGCTGGCGATGTCGATCGTGCTGGGGTTTGCTGGTTCCGCAGCAGCCCTAGATTCCACAATTCTGAGCGTGCAAAGGACGGACGGCGCGGAGGTGGAGTTTAACCTGGACCAACTTGAAGCTCTGGAGCCGTACACCCTGATTACGCACACTGTCTGGACCGACGGCCCGCAACAATTTACCGGCGTGCGACTGACCACCCTGTTCGAAGCCGCAGGCGTCAAACAAGGCGCGACGATCAAGGCGATGGCGCTCAACGACTACGCGGTCGAACTGCCTTGGTCGGATATCCGGAAATATCCTGTGATAGTCGCCTACCAGCTTAACGGCGAGTACATGCCGATCCGCGACAGGGGGCCACTATGGATTATCTATCCACAAGACGACTACCCAAAGCTGCGCGGGTCTGGCGTACAGGCAAAGATGATCTGGCAATTGAACAGCTTGCAGGCTGTTCAATAGATGGATACGTCCGAACCAGCAAGCTCCCCGCAGATCGCGCGCCGCTCGTTTTCGGCCGTGATCTGGCTGACACTGGCCTTTGTGCTGTTCGCGTTCAGTCTGGTTGGCGCCTACAACGAGTTGCGCCGGCGCGACGCGCTCAGTGTTGAAGGTCTCGGTGAACAGGCGCATGCACTGTTCTATACCTATCATGAAATAAACCGCTTCATGGTCAGCCTTAGCCGCTACACCCACGACGACCCGTTCAAGGAAGCTGGCCGCAAAGACGTAGAGCGGCACTTCGAATTGCTTGTCAGCCGTATTAAGATGTTCAAAGCTGGCGATCTCAAACGGAATCTGGCTGGCGACGAGGATTTGGAGCAGGTGATATCGGAGCTTGGCAAAGCAATCGCGCTGGTCGAGATACTGCTGCCAGATCTGCCGCCAGATCCACGAGATCCCCGATACCTGCGCATTGTGAATACCCTGGATCCTCTGCGACTTGTGGTCTTCATTCAGGGCCGGGAAAAGGTGGTAGAAATCTCGGCGCGCAGCGAAGAGCTGCTCCAGACTATTTCCAACGGCTCTCGTTACCTGCTGGCGCCGGTTCTGACCGCGGGGCTGCTTCTGTTGCTGTTCACGGCAGAGTTGCGCCGCTCGCGGAAGCTGGCAACCGCGCTAACCGAGGAATCCATGCATCTGCGCACGGCGAGCGAGCAGTTGGCCCATGAGGTCGGTCACGACCACCTGACCGGTTTACCCAACCGCGCCCTGCTGGAGGAGTTCCTGAGCCAGAGCCTCGCCCGCGCCCGGCGCAACGGCTCTGAACTGGCGCTGTTTTTCCTTGATCTGGACAGATTCAAGCCGGTTAACGACAGCTTGGGCCACAGTGTCGGCGATGATATGCTGCGCATGGTTGCTTCTCGGCTGTCCAGCAGCGTGCGCGAAACCGATATTGTGGCACGGGTCGGTGGCGACGAGTTTGTCGTGCTGTTCGAGGGGCTTGATGAGGCCGGACAATTGGAGGCTGCGCACCGGTTGTTGGCCAACCTGCACCAGCCGTTCCCGATCGCCAACCAGACACTGTTCATCGGCGCCAGTATCGGAATCAGCCGATACCCGAGCGGTGGCACGGAGCCCCACCAATTGATGCGCAATGCCGATGCTGCGATGTACAACGCCAAGCGCCAGGGCCACGATACGGTCGTCTTCTACGATCCGCAGATGAATTCCTACGCAGAGAAGTGGTTCGAGAAGGAAGCGCAACTGCGCACCGCCATAAAGAAGGGTGAATTTGAGCTCCATTACCAACCGCAAGTGGCATTAAGCGATGGAAGCGTTGTCGGGGTCGAGGCGTTGCTGCGCTGGCGCCACCCTAAACGCGGGCTGATAATGCCGGACGAATTCATTCCGCTCGCCGAGGCTAGCGGCCTAATCGTTCCAATTGGCGACTGGGTGCTGCGAAATGCCTGCAAGCAAGCTGCGCGCTGGCAGCGCGAAAACCTGTTACCGATACAAATGTCCGTAAACCTGTCAGCGCGGCAGTTCCAGGTGCCTGATCTGGCGGCGAAGGTGGTGTCCATTCTGGCTGAAACCGGGCTAGCACCGAAGCATCTGTTACTGGAACTGACCGAAAGCATGTTGCTGACCGACGTTGAATTCGCCATCGAAGTGATGGGGGAACTGAGCGCCCTGGGGGTACGGTTTGCGATCGACGACTTCGGTGTTGGCTACACCTCGCTGAACTACCTGCAGCGCCTCCCGGTAAGCCAGATTAAGATCGACCGAAGCTTCGTGCTCAAGGCGCCTCTCTCTCCCAGTGCCGGCGCCATCACCCGTGCGATCATCGCCCTGGGCAATAGCCTGCAGTTCGAGGTTGTAGCCGAGGGCGTCGAGACCCCGGAGCAGCGGGACTTTCTAAGGGCCCAGGGTTGCGAAATGGGCCAAGGCTTCCTGTACAGCCGGCCGCTACCGGCTACAGCGCTTAGTGCTGCAATGCTCTTGGGCCACTTTGCTGCCTACAACGATGGCCCGATCACTTCAAAGGCGAACGCCCTGTCGGAGGTTCATGCAAATGAACAAGCAGCGCCGACAGTCTGACCGTATCGCTCTGCGGGGCGTGCAACCTCAATTGGAGGACATACTGTCGTGTTAAACTTGATACAATTCTTGCCATCGACACAGGACCTATCCGCCGCCTACCTGGGCACCTACAGCATTCCGATGGTCGTTCTTTCCGTATCGGCTGCCATCTTCGGTTCGTTCATAGCCTTTCTGGTGTCAGAAAGTATTGTCCACGCAAAGACTTTTACAAGGAAATTCTTGTGGCTAATGCCCGGCGCACTTGCGCTCGGCGGTGGTGTCTGGACCATGCACTTCGTAGGCATGTTGGCGTTGGACCTTCCCTGCGGAATCTCCTACGAACCGACCATCACACTTCTGTCGATGATTCCGGGCATCTTGGCAAGCGGCGTTGCGCTTTGGGTCGTTGGACACTCAAGGTTCAATAACCTCGGTCTCGTATTTGGAGGCGCCCTCATGGGCAGCGGTATCGGCCTGATGCATTACTCGGGCATAGCCGCCATGCGGTTGGACGCCGTCACCTATCTTTCCCCGACGATCTTCGGGATCTCAATCTTTTATTCTGTCTTGATGTCGATTTTCTCGCTCTACGCCAAGGTCGCCTTGTATCGCAAACTGCCCAAAATGCCCAATTGGTCCCTATCTTTAACGGGAGCGGTTTTGATGGGGGGAGCAATTTCAGGGATGCACTATATCGGCATGGAGGCCATGTATTTTTTCCCTGCGAGTGACCCCCACGAAAACAGTCGTGGTATTTCACCAACGTTCGTGGCAGTGGCCGTCGGCACGATTACGACATTATTGACCGCATTGTGTTTGGCCATGGCATTCGTGGGCAAATATCTGGAAACAATTGAAATTTTGGAGTCCGAGGCGTCACAGCGCAAAAGTCTCATGGCTGACTTGAAATTTCAAAAATTCGCCCTCGATGAACATGCCGTCGTCAGCATCACCGATGTTAGGGGCAATATCACTTACGTTAATGACAAATTCTGCGCCCTTTCCGGGTACGCCCGAGAAGAACTCATTGGCTGCAATCATCGCCTCCTCAGCTCCGGGACTCATCCTCCGGAATTTTTCAGGGAACTATGGCAAACCATCGCCAGCGGCCAAAGCTGGCACGGCGAGGTCATGAACCTGACAAAAGACGGCGTGCCCTATTGGGTCAAAACCAGCATCGTGCCGTTCCTGAACGATGCGGGAAGGCCGTTCCAATATATCTCCATTCGCACCGACATCACCGAGCAGAAGCAGGTGCCGGAGTTGAAGAGGTTAGCGCTTCACGACGCATTGACGGGATTACCGAACCGGATTCTGCTGGAGGACCGGCTAAATCTTGCGGTGGCTCAAGCGAACCGGGACAACAGCTCGCTTGCAGTTCTTTACCTGGACTTGGATAAGTTCAAGCCAATCAACGACTCCTTTGGGCACGATGTCGGAGATGCCGTGCTGCGAAAAATCGCTGAACGACTGATTGAAAGCGTAAGGAAAACCGATACAGTCGCGCGCATCGGCGGCGATGAATTCGCCATAATAATGTCGCCGCCAGTGACGCCGGAGTCCTGCCACGATACCGCAGAGCGAATCCTCAAGGCCTTGTCGGAGCCGATCCTGATAAATACTCAAATATGCAGTGTCGGCGCCAGTATCGGTTTCAGTATTTTTCCACGCGATACGGGCGCTGACGGGGCCGAAAAGCTCTTCGAACTAGCTGACGCAGCCATGTACAAAATGAAAATGAGTAGTCGCACCGGCATTTCTTTCGTTGGCGGAGACACAACCTCTGCGGGGTCACTCAGCGCCGCCTCATAGGTCACGCCTGGCGCTGCCATAGCTTGTCGGCAGTAGAGCAAATCTTGATGTCATGCAT
Organism: Paracoccaceae bacterium; assembly: GCA_024640245.1. Taxonomy (GTDB): domain Bacteria; phylum Pseudomonadota; class Alphaproteobacteria; order Rhodobacterales; family Rhodobacteraceae; genus Amylibacter. Next base: position 7,406 of record JAHEFH010000066.1, read on the forward strand.
AGGTATATGCAACAACTGCTGGCTCCGTCTTTGCAGTGGCAACTGGTGTCCGCCGAAACCATGGCTCGGTATGATCCGATGTCTGTATGGGCCGTGTGCCGGTAGGATAAGCAGAGCGACGACCTCAGACCGGAAGGCCTAGGTCAAATGGATAGGTGGATTCTTGTTCCAAATATCTCTATCAGGACAGTAATTGGCTTCAGCACGGAAAGCGAATGTCTTGCGGCGCGATTAGAATTTTATTGCAATAAGGTTCTGATCCAATCCCATGATCCGTCTGATGTCAATGAACGGATATTTCATAATGTCCTGACAGAACCTTAATGCGCGATGAACCTTACCGAATGCAATTCATCAAGCCCGGAGACCAACGTGCAAAGCTCAACACATATTCCCAAACATCAAGTGCCGGTGCACATGAGTCTGATCGACGGGACCAGTACCTATGGCGTCGTCCATGTACGCCAAGGCCAGCGAATTTTGGACTTGTTGATCGATTCCAGAACATTCTTTCCTCTGGTCTCTAATAGCGGAACATCCTTGATAAACAAGGAAAATGTAGTGAAAGTCGACGTTCTGACTATGCCTCAGATATTGGAAAAAAAGGATTTGTTTCCGGATTTGAATTACAAATATTTGGAAAGTAACAATTGGTAAGACCCTACAGCTCTTTTCCGAGAATTGCTGTTTTGTTCCTTCAACTTTAAATTTGCCCTTCATTAATTTAATGAAGGCTACTGGATTCGCACTCCGAGGACGATAGTCTGGCAGGCCACGTAGATTGCTTGATGCACACTGCTTGCCTTCGGCTTTCAATGACCAATCCGCCGTTGTCTACGAAGCGATCCGGTTGCTGGTTTGGGGCGATGACGGAAGTTTTCGCTACGACTTTTCCACCACACCCGCCAAAATGATCCCATCTGCATCCACAGTGCTTCCACAACCAAAACCGTAACGGGGATAGCCACCCTTAGGTGGCTTGTAACGTCTTGACCATCAGGAGTTGAAGTTGACCTGAAAATCCCGGCAGGCGAAGGCGGCTACAGATAAGTTGGTGAGGACCATTCGCCGCAAGACCGGACAGACCTCCTCTGGGGAAGGGAATATCCGAATAGCATTGGCTGGACATAGCATGTTTATTCAACGCGGCAGGGCACCGGTTCTTCCTGAGGCGCACCGTTGACAAGGAATGCTTCAGGATCGAGATCAAATCGAAGCAATCCGATCTCGCAGGTCTGGGCAAGTGTCTCCGCCGCCGCAACAGCGTTGCTTCCTATCATTTCTGATTCTTCCCAGCTAATCCCGGCACTCGTCTTGAGCCATCCCCAGACCGGTCCTTGTTCGTGAATGTCCGCAGCCAGTTCTTGCAGTTTCCGGTAAACCCCCGCATCGAAGTGGCGCAAACGCGAAAGAATTCCCGCGATCCAGGCGTCATTATAGTACTCCACCCGCCCGGCGGCATCATTGTCGTTCAGCACAGCGCGTTGGATCAGAAGCGCGTCGTCCGGCACGGTCCCGTCGCCGAGTGTATGGCTTCCCGCGGCGACGTGGTTAACCTGATCGCCGGCAATCCAGTAGTAGAAGTCCTTCTTGTCTATATTTCCGGGCCGATCCTGTTGCGAGAGTATGAAATCCAGAAGTGCGGTCTCGGAAAGTTCCCTTGCCCAGAAAGCAACCTGCTTCGGGCTCAGGCCGTCAGGCATTGTCTCGGAGACAGGCGGTGCAGCCCTTGCAATGCCGACGTCGATCGCTTCGGCAATCGGGGCGTCGATCTGAAGCGCGATAAGGCCTGGTGTTTGCAGAAAGTATCGCATCCCCCGGACATTCGTGTCGCTGTCGATAGTGTCACTGTCGATTTCAATGCCGTTGACCTCTTCATCAAAGCCACTTCCGCTGGCATTAAGCAATGTTCCATATGCCAAGGCTCCATCGGCGATCAGCAGGTCGTCGGAGGTCCCGTAACTGCCCGGTTTGGCATAGCTTTCAGGGTCACGGATCGTATCCACTATTGTTTGCCATGCCGCATGAATTTTGCTTGTTCGCGTACCTTCGGTAAAAATTGCACCATCGACGGCAACTTCGCCAAGAAGTACCTGTGCATCGATAGACCGCCAAACCGCTGGGGCGACATGAACCTCGGTGTCCAGATAACGTGACAGGTGGTAGTAAAGAATTGGTGCCGGAGCATAGGCAGCGCTGGTTCCGGGATTGTTCATTGTGAATTTTAGACGGGCCAGTTCGGAGGTGGCAACGTACTTCGCCGCTTTGCCGCCCGGGCAGATGTCTTCCTGAAACTTTCGCCTCTTGTCTTCCAGTTTGCTTCCGGCGAGATCGTAAAGAACGACGGAGGGACTGGTGGACCAGATTTTCGGGCAAATCCCGATGTTCATGTTGTAAAGGTCAAGTTCGCACAGCGACTTTTCTTCCGCCACGTCATTGTCGGAAAAAACGGCACCCGGCATTGGCGTTACCCGAACGCACCGCTCCGTAACGTCAAACCAGCTTGAAAATTCGGTCGCTTCTCCGGTGATATTCTCGCCTGCAATCCCCGAGGATGCCTGCATCAGGACCCAACAGGCCGCTACTATCATCTTCAGGTTCGTGGCCATCGAGTATTCTCCCTTTGAAACAACAATGCCGAAAGCAGTGCCATTCTATGTTGTTTCGTCGATCCGGCAATTGATGCAGATCAAGGGCACTGGGATAAGAAAACCGCTTGGAACAGGTTGGGCCACACTCTGTCGGCTACCAAGTGTCAAAGACAGTATGGCAGCCGCAGGTCGGGCGGGGCAGGCGCGAACCGGCGTCCGCCCATGTGAAAACAAGCGGGAGGGGTCGGCCTCTGGCTGTCAGGTTACGCTTCCACGCAGTCGGCGAAGTAGTGCACCAGCCCATCAGGGCCGACCTCTTGCACCAACCCGTGGATATCGGTTTCAAAGCCCGGACATTCGCGTGCGAACGCGCGGTTGAATTTCAGATATTCGACGATCTTTCTGTTGAATACCTCACCCGGGATAAGTAGCGGAATGCCGGGGGGGTAAGGCGTTACCAGGCTGGTCGTTATGCGGCCTTCGAGATCGTCGATCGGCACGCGTTGCGTGGTTCTGCGCGCGATTTGTGAAAAGGCATCACAAGGCTTCATGGCAGGCGTCTGGTCGCTCAGGTAAATGTCGGTGGACAAAATTGCCACGTCGTACTTGGCGTACAGAGTGTGCACGTGCTGGCACAGGTCCCGCAGACCCATCTGTTCGTAGCGCGGTTGTTTGGCGCAGAATTCGGGCATGGTGCGCCACATGGGCTGGTTTTTGGCGTAGTCGTCCTTGAACTGCTGCAGCGCGGTCAAAAGCGTGTTCCAGCGGCCTTTGGTGATGCCGATGGTGAACATGATGAAAAAGCTGTAGAGGCCGGTTTTTTCCACTACGACGCCGTGCTCGGCCAGATACTTGGTGACAATGGAGGCCGGAATGCCCGACTCCTCAAAACTTCCATCCAGCTTAAGGCCAGGTGTGATGATTGTGGCCTTGATCGGATCGAGCATGTTGAAGGCGGGAACCATATCCCCGAATCCGTGCCACGTTTCCTCGCCATCCGAAGGTCGCACTCCATCGGCATTGGTTTTACTCAGCACCCAATCGCCGGAGTCGCCGATGCCTTCTTCGACCAGTTCATCCGGTCCCCAGACCTGGAACCACCAGTCATCGTCACCAAACTCTTCATCGACCTTGCGCATCGCGCGGCGGAAATCGAGCGCTTCGGCAATGCTTTCCTCCACCAGTGCAGTACCGCCCGGAGGCTCCATCATGGCGGCCGCCACATCGCAACTTGCGATGATACTGTACTGCGGACTGGTGCTGGAGTGCATCAGATATGCTTCGTTGAAGAGGTGGCGATCGAGTTTGGTTGTTTGCGAGTCCTGCACCAATACGTGGCTGGCCTGACTTATCCCCGCAAGGAGCTTGTGAATTGACTGGGTAGCATAGGTTACCGAGTGCATGGTTCGCGCACGCTTGCGGCCCATGGCGTGGAAGCTGCCGTAAAACGGGTGAAAGGCGGCGTGGGGCAACCAGGCTTCATCAAAGTGCAGGTTCTCCACGTAGCCGTCCAGGATGCCCTTGATGGTTTCGGTATTGTAGAGCACACCATCGTAGGTGGACTGCGTGAGTGTCATTATGCGCGGTTTGATCGCGTCGGTATCAACGCCGGCAAGCAGCGGATTGGCGCGCATCTTGGCTTTGATCGCACTTATCTCGAACTCGCTGTGCGGGATCGGGCCGATGATGCCGTAGTGGTTGCGCGTGGGCTTCATGAAGACGGGGATCGCATCCGCCATGATGATGCTGTGCAGAATCGATTTGTGGCAGTTGCGGTCCACTACCACCACATCGCCGGGCGCAACCGTGTGGTGCCAGACCATTTTGTTGCTGGTGCTGGTGCCGTTGGTGACAAAGAAGCAATGGTCGGCGTTGAAGATGCGCGCCGCGTTGCGCTCGGACGCGCCGATGGCGCCGTCATGGTCCAGCAGTTGCCCCAGTTCTTCCACCGCATTGCACACATCGGCGCGCAGCATGTTTTCGCCATAAAACTGGTGGTACATCTGGCCGATGGGACTTTTCAGGAAAGCCACGCCCCCAGAATGTCCCGGGCAATGCCAGGAGTATGAACCGTCTTCGGCATAGTCGAGCAAGGCCCTGAAAAACGGCGGCTGGATGCCTTCGAGATAGCTCTTGGCTTCGCGGATGATGTGGCGCGCCACGAATTCTGGCGTGTCTTCGAACATGTGGATGAAGCCGTGAAGCTCGCGCAAAATGTCGTTGGGCAGGTGGCGGCTGGTCTTGGTTTCGCCATGGACATAGATCGGCACATCGGCGTTTTTCCAGCGGACTTCCTGAATGAAATTCCGCAGGTTCACTACAACCGGATCAAGGTCCGGACCGGGGCTGAATTCTTCGTCGTCGATAGACAGAACGAAAGCACTGGCTCGCGATTGTTGCTGCGCGAACTGCGAGAGGTCGCCGAAACTGGTCGCCCCCAACACTTCGAAGCCTTCGGCTTCAATGGCATCCGCCAATGCGCGAATGCCCAAGCCCGAAGAGTTTTCGGAGCGGAAATCTTCGTCGATGATAACGATTGGGAAACGGAACTTCATTAAACTCTCCTACCGGGAAAACAGTCTATCGGGAAATCGCAGCATACCGGCCCTCTATCAGCCAGCCTTTCGGGCCGTTTGGTCCCGCAATCCGCCTGCCTTGCTGTCGATCTGGAGCAGTCGAGGACTGCCGTTGCGTGCGCCCATTGTTTGGTCCGTCTGATTCTTAGTGCATTGTCGACCTTTGGTCCATCGGGACAATGGGTCCGGTCAAAGGAATTTTGTTGAAGCGGGCGGGGCGTCATCCTGACGCCACGGGATCACGCGCTCCACATTGAAATCCTTCCTTGGCCCCCAAGATAAGTAACCGCGGGGTGCAAACCTGTTTTGCCCTTGGCCTCCGCCCGAAGTTTCATCCAATTCGTGGAAGTTGTGAGCCCCATTCGGCTGACTGCTTAGAAAGGCAGGCTGTCGGTCCACCCGGATAAGGCAAGCCTTCGTCAGACGCCACCATCGGCCTTCAGCTTGAGACTTCGCTGACACGTTTGTTGAACCGCGCCTTGAACCGTGCCATTTCCCGGGTTTCCGGGCGTCGGCCGGTGTAGATTTCGACGTAGCTCGGAATTCGTGCAAGGCGCGTTTCCAGCGTCTCCTCGGCCTGCATCGAAATATAACCGATTTGGGTCAGGTAGATCGCTCTTGCCCGCGTATCGGCGTCCACTGCGTCGTGCCCCCAGTTGCACAGCATCTCTTGCAAAGCAGCCAGTCGCGCGATATCCGCGGCCCGCACCTGTTCCATCACGCGTGCGTCGGACAGTGCCCAGCCACGCACAGCGAATTCCATCCGTGCGTCAAACGTGTCGGCCTGAAGAAAACAGCCGATTACGTTCAGCATCGCCTCCGTCCCGGTCTCGGCATAGCTGCGGGCGGCAGAGATCAGCGGCTGTGTTGTTCGTGCGCTCCAAAGATCTGTCAGTGCATCCAGAAGAGCCTCGCGATCTTTGAAAAACCAGTAGAAGCTGGTCCGCGACAGTTTCAGGCGTACCGCCAGCGGCATGATCTTCACTGCATCAACGCCGCTCTCGATAAGAGCCTCGTAAGCCGCTTCCAGCCAGCCCTCGCGGGAGCCGCGCCATCCTGTTTCGCCCTCGTTTGTCATGCTTCCACGTTAGTTCGCCGTGACTCAATTCGCAACAAAGTGTTCACTATTGACTAAAATATATACATACATGTACATTTTCTTTGACTCGAACGGAGGTCCCGATGTCCAGCGACCCGCTTTTGCAACCTTATCAGTTGAAGCATCTGACCCTGCGGAACCGCATACTGATCACCAGTCACGAACCGGCCTACCCCGAAGACGGAATGCCGAAGGACCGCTATCGGGCCTATCACGCAGAGCGAGCGCGGGCCGGCGTGGCGCTGACGATGACGGCCGGTTCGGCCTCGGTCGCGCGCGACAGCCCTCCGGTTTTCAACAACATTCTGGCTTGGAAGGACGAAGTCGTCGGCTGGATGAGGCAACTGGCCGATGAATGTCACGACGAGGGATGCGCGGTAATGATCCAGTTGACCCATCTGGGCCGCCGCACCCGCTGGGACAAGGCTGACTGGCTGCCCGTTGTGTCGCCGGGTCACGAACGTGAGGCCTCTCACCGCGCGTTTCCTAAAAAAATGGAAGACTGGGACATCGCTCGGATCATCACCGATTACGCCGATGCCGCCGAACGGATGAAGGCGGCAGGTCTGGACGGCATCGAGATCGAGGCATACGGCCACCTGATGGACCAGTTCTGGTCCCCGCTTACCAACGATCTGGAAGGACCCTACGGGGGGTCGCTTGATAATCGCCTGCGCTTTACTTTCGATGTATTGCGCGAAATCCGCAAACGCTGCGGGCAAGAGTTTATCGTCGGCGTTCGCTATTCGGGGGATGATGATCTGCCGGGCGGCATCACCAAAGCCGACGGCCTGGAGATATCGCACCGCCTGAAAGACAGCGGCATGGTCGATTTTCTGAACGTGATAAGGGGCCATATCGATACCGATGCGGGCCTTACCGACGTGATTCCGATTCAGGGGATGCGCAATGCGCCACATCTCGATTTCGCGGGTGAAATTCGGGCTGCTACAAAGTTTCCAACCTTCCACGCCGCCAAGATCTCGGATGTCGCTACCGCACGCCACGCGATCGCGTCAGGCAAGCTGGACATGGTCGGTATGACGCGCGCCCACATGGCGGACCCGCATCTGGTTCGCAAAGTGATCGAAGGGCGAGAGGACGACATACGCCCCTGTGTCGGCGCGAACTACTGCCTCGACCGAATATATCAGGGCGGAGCGGCCTTTTGCATCCATAACCCCGCCACGGGGCGGGAGCTGAGTGAGCCGCAAACAATCAAACCGGCCCCGGAAAAACGCCGTGTTACTATCGTTGGCGCGGGACCCGCCGGCATGGAGGCCGCCCGCGTCGCGGCAGCGCGCGGACATGCGGTGACGGTGTTCGAGGCCGCCGACCAACCCGGCGGTCAGATACGGCTGACGGCGCGGCAGGAACGCCGCCGCGAGATGATCTCGATCATCGACTGGCGGATGATGCAATGCGAAAAGCACGGAGTGGAATTCCACTTCAACACCCTTGCCGATGAGGGCACAGTGCTGGCCACAGACCCCGACGAGGTGATCGTCGCCACCGGAGGTTTTCCCCATACCGAGGTCCTGCGCGACGGTAACGACCTGGTCTGTTCCGCTTGGGACATCCTCTCCGGTGATGTGCGGTCGGGGCAGAATGTGCTGGTCTTCGACGATGCGGGCGACCACGCGGGG
>JAHEFH010000067.1 GCA_024640245.1 Paracoccaceae bacterium
CCGGTGCCGACAAGATAGACCTGCGCCTCGGGTGCTTCGAACAATTCGCGGATTTTAGCTGTGACACGCTGCATGGCGTCATCGGCGCCATAGGACGGGGCGTAGCCGGTGTTGATCCGCGATATGGCTTCGATCACGGACGGGTGCGCGGGAGCCGTGGTGTCTGAACCGAAATACATTATTGCAATCCTTCGATGATATAGTCTTCCAAGTCTTCTTCCTCGACCTCGAATTCCGAAAGGACCTTGCCGCGCATGCTGATATCGGCGTCATGCACACTCTCTGGGTCTCCGGTGATTAGCGGGTGCCAGTCGGGCAGGGGGTCGCCTTCGTGCAACAGGCGATAGGCGCAGGTCGTCGGCATCCAGTGCGCGTTGCGCTCGATGTTTTCCGGTCGCAGAACAACGCAACCCGAAACCATCTGCTTGCGCAGGGCATAATTTCCGCAACGGCAGGTCTCGCTGTCGAACAGGCGGCATGCCACGTTTGTGTAGTTAACCTCGCCGCTGTCCTCGTCTTCAAGCTTGATCAGGCAGCATTTGCCGCAACCGTCACAGAGCGCTTCCCATTCCGGTTTGCTCAACTCGTCCAGCGGGAACCTGTCCCAGAAATTCTTGCGCAGGCCGTCTGTCATGCTGTCGGCTCTGTCACGTCAGCGCTGCCAGTATCCGGCGGCTTTCGACGCAATCGGCATCCATCTGGGTGATCAGAGCTTCCAGCGAATCGAATTTTTCCTCGGGCCGCTGGAAAGCAATCAGCGCGACGGAAATCGTCGCGCCGTAGATGTCGCCGGAAAAGCCGAATATGAAAACTTCCAGATTTGGGATGTTTACGCCAAAGGTTGGTCGCATCCCGATCGAGGCCGCGCCCTGATACTTACCCTTGTGCGGCCCATCCAGAATGTCGACCAGCACCGCATAGACGCCGAATTTCGGCAGGTGCAACCCGTCCAGCGACAGGTTCGCCGTCGGATAACCCAGTTCCCGGCCGCGCTGGTCGCCGTTGATCACTTCGGCGTCGATCCTGTGCCAGTGGCCCAGCATACGTTTGGCATCCTCGGGCCGGCCCTCGCTCAGCGCTGTTCGGATCGCGGTGGACGAAAATATCTCGCCATTGTCCGACACCAATTCGGCGATTGTAACGCCGAAGCCATATTTCTTGCCGAGTTCCATCATCGTGTCGGCCGTTCCGGCCCTGCCTTTGCCGAAACAGAAATCCGCGCCGACGACAACATGGCGTAACCCGAGGCCCTTGCAGATAACTTCGCTGGCGAATTGCTCTGCGGACAGGTTCGACAGGGCGGCGTTGAAATTCAGCTGGTAAAGGATTTCGATGCCCAGTTTCTCCAGCCGGTGTACTTTGGCCTCGGCATTCATCAGGCGGAAATCGGGCGCGTCAGGGGCGAAATATTCGCGCGGGTGCGGTTCGAACGTCAGGATGCCGAGTGGGCTGCCGTTTTCCTTTGCGACTGTGCGGGTCTGCTCGATCACTGCCTGATGACCTAGGTGAACGCCGTCGAAGTTGCCGATGGCAACGCTGGCGCCCCGATCGTCACGGCCCACATACTGATAGTCTCTTACAATCCGCATTTTGACGATCTCTTCAAAGGCAGTTTAGCGCAGATGAGCAATGCAATAGGTCGGTGTCAATTGCACCTGCTCCAAAAAAGTCTTCAGGCGCGGCTTGTCGATCCGGTTTCCTGACATTGTCTGGTCGCTGGCAATGCCGCTGGTGATGAACAGACAGTCCATCCCTTCCGCGACCGCCCCCTGGATATCGGTTTTCACGCCGTCGCCGATGCACAGGATACGTTCATCGCCGACCTCGCGTCCCGCGATGGCGGTCAGTCGGTTGCGCGCGAGTTCATAGATCGGCGGGTGCGGCTTTCCGAAATAGAGGCTCTCGCCCCCCATCTCGGTGTAGGCGGCGGCGAGCGCACCAGCGCAATACAGCAGTTTGTCGCCGAAATGAACGATGATATCGGGATTGGCGCAGAGCAGTTTCAGGCCGCGATTCTTCGCCTCCAGCAGGAAAGCGCGGTAATCGTCCGGCGTCTCGGTCAGGTCGTCAAGCAATCCTGTGCAGACCACGCTTTCTGCCTGATCCAGCGGCACCCGTTCGATATCGATGTTCTTGTAGAAGTCCTCGGATTCTAGGTTTTCGAAAAAGCTGTCATCCTTCGGCGGGCCGAGATGGTGGACCTTGGTTCCGAAATCGCCAGACGCCATGGCCGCGCGGGTCGCATCCCCGCTGGCGACGATCCCGTCATAGAGCGTACGATCGACGCCAATCCGGTCCAGTTGTTGTTGCACAATCGCGGCCGGTCGCGGAGCGTTGGTCAGCAACAGGACCTTGCCGCCCTGTTTGCGGAATTCTTCAAGCGCTGACACTGCCTCTGCAAATGGTTTCACACCATTGTGGAGGCAACCCCAAAGATCGCAGAAAACCGCGTCGTAGCGGCCTGAAACCTGGTTCAGTTTTTCGATAATTTCAGTCATTCCGGTTGAATATCAGGACCGGTGGACCTTGACCAGAGCGCTTCGCGAAAGTGTCAAAAGCACCTTCGCCGCTAATGTCCGGCTATTTGCCCGGCGAGGCTTGACAGCCAACGACACGATCTCTAAGTATCCGCTGTTAGCACTCTCGGGAGGCGAGTGCTAATGTCTGAGACCGGTCTCCCGTATATGAAATTCTAACGTGAAAACGGAGCAATCCTAATGGCATTCAAACCTTTGCACGACCGTGTACTGGTCCGTCGCATCCAAGGCGACGAGAAAACCGCTGGCGGTCTGATCATCCCTGATTCAGCAAAAGAAAAGCCTGCCGAAGGCGAAATCATCGCAGCTGGTGCAGGCGCACGCAAAGACAGCGGAGAGCTGATCCCTATGGCTGTGAAGGCCGGTGACAAAGTCCTGTTCGGAAAATGGTCCGGAACAGAAGTCACCATCGACGGCGAAGAGCTGTTGATCATGAAAGAATCCGACATCCTCGGTCTTCTTTAATCCACGCATAGACGAATTAGGAGCAAGCTAAAATGGCTGCAAAAGACGTAAAATTCGGCACAGACGCGCGCAACAGGATGTTGGACGGCGTGAATATTCTGGCCGACGCTGTAAAAGTGACACTGGGCCCAAAGGGTCGTAACGTTGTTCTGGACAAATCCTTCGGCGCGCCGCGCATCACCAAAGACGGTGTAACGGTTGCCAAGGACATCGAGCTTGAAGGCAAGTTCGAGAACATGGGCGCGCAAATGGTCAAAGAAGTGGCCAGCCGCACAAACGACACAGCCGGTGACGGCACAACAACTGCGACGGTTCTGGCGCAAGCCATCGTCAAGGAAGGCATGAAATCGGTTGCCGCAGGCATGAACCCGATGGACCTGAAACGCGGTATCGATACTGCTGTTGAACAGGTCGTAGAAGCGATCAAGAAAATGTCGCGCTCGGTCAAGGACAGCGCCGAAGTTGCACAGGTCGGAACGATCTCTGCCAACGGCGAAAAAGCCATCGGCGACCAGATCGCTGACGCGATGCAGAAAGTCGGCAACGAAGGCGTTATCACCGTCGAGGAAAACAAGGGTCTGGAAACAGAAACCGACGTCGTCGAAGGCATGCAGTTCGACCGTGGTTACCTGTCGCCTTACTTCGTGACCAATCCTGAAAAAATGACAACAGAGCTGGAAGACTGTCTGATCCTGCTGCACGAGAAAAAACTCTCGTCGCTGCAGCCAATGGTTCCGCTGCTGGAAACCGTTATCCAGTCCGGCAAGCCTCTGCTGATCATCGCTGAAGACGTTGAAGGTGAAGCGCTGGCGACCCTGGTTGTCAACAAACTGCGCGGCGGCCTGAAAATCGCTGCTGTCAAAGCACCTGGCTTCGGCGACCGCCGCAAGGCCATGCTGCAGGACATCGCCATTCTGACCGGTGGTCAGGTCATCTCTGAAGATCTGGGCATGAAACTTGAAAGCGTCGGCATCGAGATGCTCGGCACTGCCAAGAAAGTCTCGATCACCAAAGACGAAACCACGATCATCGACGGCGCAGGCGCCAAAGCTGAGATCGAAGCACGCGTTGCCCAGATCAAAGCCCAAATCGAAGAGACTTCTTCCGATTACGACAAGGAAAAACTGCAAGAGCGTCTGGCCAAACTGGCCGGTGGCGTTGCCGTGATCCGCGTTGGTGGTGCGACTGAAATCGAAGTGAAAGAGCGTAAAGACCGCGTCGACGACGCGCTGAACGCAACACGCGCAGCCGTACAGGAAGGCGTTGTTGTGGGCGGTGGTGTAGCTCTGGTTCAGGCCGCAAAAGGTCTGGTAGGCAAGGAAGGCGCCAACGCCGACCAAACCGCCGGTATCTCGATCGTTCGTCGCGCTCTGGAAGCACCTTTGCGCCAGATCGCGCAAAACGCAGGTGTTGACGGTGCAGTTGTCGCGGGCAAAGTTCGTGAAAGCAACGACCTGAAATTCGGCTTCAACGCGCAAACCGAAGAATATGGCGACATGTTCAAGTTCGGCGTTATCGACCCTGCCAAGGTTGTTCGGACCGCTCTGGAAGACGCGGCGTCCATCGCTGGCCTGTTGATCACAACAGAAGCCATGGTTGCCGACAAGCCAGAGAAACCAGGCGCCGGCGGCGCTGGTATGCCCGACATGGGCGGCATGGGCGGCATGGGCGGCATGATGTAATCGGCCGCGCATTCGCGTAGAAATTGACGGGGCTGCCTACGGGCGGCCCCGTTTTTTGTCGGATTTCAACAGTTTGCCGAAGGTCCAAAGTCTGTCAGCACGACGATATTCTCGCGTGTTCTGCGACTCAATATTTATGCTATTGTGCAAATATGTTTATTCGTCTGGCAAAACCGCGGGACTTTGATCAGGTGGCCGATCTGGTGCAAGCCGTGTTCGGGCGCTATGACGAGGCTTTGCTGGTCGAGTCCCTGCGCAAAGATCGCAAGATCATGTATGAATGGGTCGCGACCGAGTCCGAAGAACTGATCGGGCACCTTGTGATGTCGCGGTTGCGAAGCCCAAAGCACTGCCTGGCATTAGGTCCGGTATCGGTTGCGCCGGAACTTCAGGGAAAAGGTGTCGGGTCGGCGTTGATCCATGCCGCGCTGGAAAAGGCCGAAGAAGAAGAATGGGTCGCGGTGTTTGTGCTCGGTGACCCTAAATATTATGATCGTTTTGGCTTTGACATCGCACGCGCGAGTTCTTTTTCTTCACCCTATCCGATTGAATTCACAGGGGTTTCTGTATTGGATGCCGCCAATTTCTCTTCGCTGACACGCGAAATAGAATACCCGAGCGCCTTCTCCAAGCTTTGATCGCCGGCGGATGGCCGAACGAGTTCCGCTGTTAGTACTGGATTTCATCTCGGAGACATTCTAACGAAGCAGGATGAACCGGATATTTTTTCCTCTTTTGCTGCTATTCGCCCAGCCAGCGGTTGCGGCTGAATGTGTCGTGCTGCTGCACGGGTTGGCGCGCACCTCGCTATCGATGGAGTTTATGGCGACGCGGCTGAAAATTGACGGCTTCACAGTGGTGAATAAGAATTATCCCTCGACCAGCGCAACTGTTCAGGAACTGGCCGCCGAGGTCATACCGGAGGCGATTTCAGAATGCGGACCGACGGACAGGATCGATTTTGTCACCCACTCTATGGGCGGTTTGTTGGTGCGCCAGTACCTGAAGGATAACCATCCCGAGAATTTGGGTCGTGTGGTGATGATGGGACCACCGAACAAGGGCTCGCCGATTGTTGATGAATTCAAGGATGTGCCGGGGTTCGAGTTCTGGAACGGTATCGCGGGAACCCAGTTGGGAACCGGTCCTGAAAGTGTGCCGAACACCCTGGGGGCAGTGGATTTCCCTTTGGGAGTGATCGCAGGCACCCGGTCACTGGTGCCGTTGTTCGCGGATGATTTCAATGGTCCGAACGACGGCAAGGTGTCGGTCGAGAGCACGAAAGTCGAAGGCATGTCCGACCATATCACGCTACCGGTCACGCATACATTCATGATGAACAGTGGAGAAGTCTACGATCAGGTAGTTGCATTTCTGCGAAATGGCCGCTTTAACCGCTAGGCGGTGAAGCGTCACCGTTTGCCGGAAGGAAAAGCAATGAAGGTGAATCGGGCGGTTTTGTTGGCGGCAGGTTTTGCCGTGATCGCGGTGATCTGCTGGTCTGGAAATTGGGTCTTGGGCCGGGCAATCCGCGCCGACATTCCCCCCATTGGACTAAGTTTCTGGCGTTGGGTCGTGGCGACCATTATCCTGTTTCCCGTCGCCATGCGAAGCAATCCGTCCGATTGGCATGCCTTGCGGGAAAATTGGAAGATTGTCGCCGCGCTTGGTTTTCTGGGAGCGGCGCTGTTCCAGTCGATGGTCTATATAGGGCTGCACAGCACTCAAGCGACGAACGCGCTTTTGCTGAACGCGACGGCGCCGCTCTATGTCATCGTGATCGCCTGGCTGATTTTGGGAAACCGCGTCAACGCGCGCCAGATGGTGGGGATCAGTATTTCGTTCGTAGGCGCCGCCATACTGGTGTCGCGCGGCGATCTGGCGACTCTGACCAGCCTGCAGTTCAACATCGGCGACCTTTGGATCATCGGAGCCTTGGTGATTTGGGGCCTGTATTCTGTACTGTTGCGGTTCAAGCCCGCAGGCATGTCGTCGCTGATGCTGGTATTCTTCATTGCGGTCAGCGGCGTTACTTTCCTGACGCCGTTCTATATCTGGGAAAGCGTCGCCGGACAGCCCATGCACCTGAACATGGCGACGGTATGGAGTGTGCTCTACACCGGAATTTTTGCCTCGGTCGTGGCCTTCATCACCTTTAATGAGGCCGTCGCGCGGATCGGGCCCAGCAAGGCGGTCTATTTTCTGCATCTTATGCCGGTGTTCGGCGCGGTGTTTTCCTTCGCGTTTCTGGGCGAGCGGTTGGTGCTCTATCACCTGATAGGCTTCCCCATCGCGCTGGGCGGCGTTCTTCTGGCCACGATCATTCCCGATACACAGCGCGCAGCGATGGAACCTAAGCCGGGCCGGTGATCCGGTTTATGTGACCCATTTTTCGACCCGGTTTCGCCTCTGCCTTGCCGTAGAGGTGGATGCCCACAGATGCATCACGCGACAGGGCGGCCACGTCGTTGGCCTCGGCTCCGATCAGGTTGGTCATCACTACGTTTGAATGGCGGTGACCATCGCCTAGAGGCCAGCCCGCAACTGCACGAATGTGCTGCTCGAACTGGTCGATGACACAGCCGTTCTGGGTCCAGTGGCCCGAGTTATGCACCCTTGGCGCGAATTCGTTCACGATTAGCCCGGAGGGGGTGACGAACAGCTCAACTCCCATGACACCGACGTAATCGAGCGCGTTCAGGATGCGCCCGGTCAGGATCACGGCGTCGGTGCGCTGTGCCGTCGTCAGGGTAGCGGGTATAGTCGTGGTGTGCAGAATGCCGTCGCGGTGGACATTTTCGCCGGGGTCGAAACAGACGACCTCGCCGGACTGCGCCCTTGCACCGATCACGGAAACCTCGTGGCTGAAATCAACGAAGCCTTCCAGAACACAGGGCGTGTTGCCCAGTTCGGCCCAAGCCGCCGTCGCATCGGCAGCGGACTTCAGGCGAATCTGGCCCTTGCCGTCATAGCCGAAACGCCGCGTTTTCAGGATCGAGGGCACGCCGACAGTTTCCACGGCTTTCAACAGATCATCGGCCGTTTCAACATTTGCAAACGGGGCCGTCATCAGGCCGAGGCCGGACAGAAAGTTTTTTTCGGTTAGCCGGTCTTGCGATGTGGCCAGTGCCGTGCGGCCGGGAAGGACGGGGCGTAAGGCCTCCAGCACATCCAACGCTCCGGTTGGAATATTCTCGAATTCAAAAGTGATTACGTCGACACTCTCGGCAAAGGCGCGCAGCGCCGCGGTGTCGTCATAGGCGGCGGTGGTTACACATGCCGCCACCTGCCCGGCGGGCGGATTGGCTGACGGTTCGTAGATATGGCACTTCAGGCCGAGACTCGAGGCCGCAACCGACAGCATCCGGCCAAGTTGACCGCCGCCGAGGATGCCGATTGTCGATCCCGGGGCCAGTGGTTCAGTCATCGCTCGGCTCGTCCGGAATAGAAGCCGACAGGGCCGCGCGCCAGTCATCCAGCCGCTGGGCAAGGTCGGGATCGGTCGTTGCAAGGATCGCAGCCGCCATCAGGCCCGCGTTGGCCGCGCCTGCTGCGCCGATGGCCATGGTGCCGACGGGATAGCCCTTGGGCATCTGGACGATGGAATAAAGGCTGTCGACGCCGGAGAGTGCCCGCGTCTGGATCGGTACGCCCAGAACCGGCACACGGGTTTTGGAGGCCATCATGCCGGGCAAATGCGCAGCCCCGCCGGCACCGGCGATGATCACCTGCAGACCGCGCTCCACCGCCGATTTGCCGTACGCCCAGAGCCTGTCCGGTGTCCGGTGCGCTGATACGATCTTGACCTCATGCACGACACCCAGTTCGTCGAGGATGGTTGCGGCTTCTTTCATGGTCGGCCAGTCGGACTGGCTACCCATGACGATGCCTACCTTGATTTCGCTGTGTTTACCGCTCATTATTTCGGCCCCTTTTGGCGTCAGGAAGCCGGCAATATAGCGAATGCAGGCCGCGTGGCAACGGTTTATCTAGGCGATGATGTCGGGGGTGATTTCGTCCTCCAGCCGACGGATCTGATCCTTGAGCGCCAGTTTTTGCCGTTTCATCCGCTGCAGGCGCAGCATGTCGGGATTGACCGTGCCGTGCAGCGCGTCAATCGCATGATCCAAATCCTCGTGCTCCTGTCGCAGAGTCGCCAGTTCTATACGCAGAACCTCATTGCGGTTCAATTTTTCAGATTTGCTCATTTTTCCGGAAACAGCCTTATGTTGCGCTGTATTTTAGCAGAATCGCAAGTTTCCGAAAGGTTTATGCGTGCCAAACCTCTTGAGAATCCAATTTTTACGCCCCATATTCTGTGGAGGTCGCCGAATTCGGGGCCAAAAACCAAGTCGCTTTTGAAAAGGGCTTCAAGATGAGCAAAATATCCTTCGCCTCTCACCCGTATCTTCTGGGGTTCGAGCAGCTTGACCGACTGGTTGAGCGCACCGCCAAGACCGGCAACGAGGGCTATCCACCCTACAACATCGAACAAAGTTCCGAGTCTTCTTACCGGATCACGCTGGCGGTTGCCGGTTTCCGGGAGCAGGACCTTTCGATCACGCTGGAAAACAGCCAATTGGTGATCCGGGGCCGACAGGTGGATGAACTTGATGGCCGCGTGTTCCTGCATCGCGGTATTGCCGCACGCCAGTTTCAGCGCACTTTCGTGCTGGCCGATGGCGTCGAGGTCAGCGGTGCTTCGATGGAAAACGGCTTGCTGCACGTCGAACTCAACCGCGCAATCCCCGAAGCCGTCGTCCAGACAATAGAGATCAAGCAGAAGTAGAGGCCAAGATGGATACTAAATACGAAGCTCTGGCAGAGCATCCCGACCGGATTGTCTATGTCCGGCCGGTTAAGCTTTCGGAACTGCCGCCCGAGATCAGGGAGCAGGTTGGCGGCAACAAGCCGCTGTACGCAATCTGCGACGAAAGCGGCGAGCGTCTGGCGCTGGTCAGGAACCGTGCCCTGGCATTTGCCGTGGCACGGAACAATGATTTTGCTCCGGTCAGCGTTCACTGACCGCCCGTGATCGCGGCCTAAGCCGCGATCAATCCCATGCTTTCCAACATCAGAATGACCTGATGCGCACAGGTATCCACATCCACATTCTGGGTGTCGATGCGCAATTCAGGATTTTCAGGCACGTCATAGGGGTCCGAAATCCCGGTGAACTCCTTGATCTTGCCTTCCCGCGCCAGACGGTAAAGCCCTTTGCGGTCGCGTCGCTCGCATTCCTCAAGCGACGTTGCGATATGTACTTCGACGAAAGCCCCGTATTGCTCGATCTCTTCGCGCACGGCGCGCCGCGTCGTGGCATAGGGAGCGATCGGCGCGCAGATCGCGATGCCGCCGTTCTTGGTGATCTCGGAGGCGACATAGCCGATGCGGCGGATGTTCAGGTCGCGGTGTTCCTTGGAAAACCCAAGCTCGGACGACAGGTTCTTGCGCACGATGTCGCCGTCCAGCAACGTAACGGGGCGGCCGCCCATCTCCATCAGTTTGACCATCAACGCGTTGGCGATTGTGGATTTGCCTGAGCCGGAAAAGCCGGTGAACAACACGGTAAAACCTTGCTTCGACCGTGGCGGACGGGTGCGACGCAGTTCACTGACAACTTCGGGAAAGGAAAACCACTCCGGTATTTCCAGTCCTTCGGAAAGCCGGCGGCGCAGTTCCGTGCCCGAAATGTTAAGAACCGTCATGCCTTCTTCCACCTCGTCGGCGGGTTCGTATTGCGCGCGTTCCTGCACATAGACCATGTGTTTGAAGTCGACCATCTCGATGCCGATTTCGGCAGCGTGTTCGCGGAACAGTTCCTGCGCGTCATAAGGGCCGTAGAAATCCTCGCCTTTGGAGTTCTTGCCCGGTCCGGCATGGTCGCGCCCGACGATCAGATGTGTACAGCCGTGGTTCTTGCGGATCAGCCCGTGCCAGACGGCCTCGCGCGGGCCGGCCATGCGCATTGCGAGGTTCAGCAAGCTCATGGTTGTGGTCGAGGAAGGATATTTGTCCAGCACTGCCTCGTAGCAGCGCACGCGGGTGAAATGGTCAACGTCGCCCGGTTTAGTCAGGCCGACCACCGGATGGATCAGCAGGTTGGCCTGGGCCTCTTTCGCGGCGCGGAACGTCAGTTCCTGATGCGCGCGGTGCAACGGATTGCGGGTCTGGAAAGCCACAACGCGGCGCCAGCCGAGCTTGCGGAAATAGGAACGCAACTCGTTCGGGCTGTCGCGACGCGCACGGAAATCGTAATGCACGGGCTGCTGGATACCGGTGACTTTGCCGCCGAGGTAGACCGGACCGGCGACATTATGAAGGTAGTTTACCGAAGGGTGGGCGGCATCGTCGGCTCCGAAAACATGTTCGGCCTCAATATGCTTGTCGGGTGTGTAGGCGTCCGAAATGTCCAGCGTCGCCAGAATGATACCTTCCTGATCGCGCAGAGCAATCTTGTCACCCGCTTTGACCGTGTCGGCGAATTTCTGGCTGACATCCAGCGTGATCGGGATTGGCCACAACGTCCCGTTCGCCAGCCGCATTTCTTTCACGACACCGTCGTAGTCGGCCCGGCCAAGAAAACCGGTCAGCGGATAGAACCCGCCGTTCATAAGCAGTTCGAGATCGCAGATCTGGCGCGGCGTCAGGTCCCAGCTGGGAAGGTCGCCCGCTTCGGTCGCGAGTTGGTCCGCAATATCGAACGGGGCATAGAGTTCAGGGACGGGTAACTGGTTTTCGGCAATCATGAGCGCTCTCTCGGGCAAGTTTAAATTTGAACTTCGAATACAGTTTGTCCCAAAAATTGCAATATATCTCGATCAGAATAGGAAAATTTCGTCCATTTGTCCTAGATACGGGAACGTTATTCCACGCTGGCCAGAAAGCGTTCGGCGTCCAGCGCGGCCATGCAACCCATACCGGCAGAGGTCACTGCCTGACGGTATTCGTGGTCGGTCAGGTCGCCCGCTGCAAAAACGCCCGGGATCGAGGTTTCGGTGCTGCCGGGTTTGGTAACGACGTAACCACCCATATGTGTCTCCAATTGGCCTGCCACCAGCTCGCTGGCCGGTGCGTGGCCGATCGCGACGAAGACGCCCTTGCAGGGGACTTCCGTGATCTCGCCGGTTTTTGTGTGCTTCACCCTGACGCCCGTGACCCCCAAAGGATCGGTTTCACCGACCACTTCGACCAGTTCATGGAACCACATCGGCACAATCTTTTCGTTCTTCAACAGCCGGTTTTCCAGAATTTTTTCCGCCCGCAATTCGTCGCGGCGGTGTATCAAAGTCACCTTCGAGGCGAAATTTGTCAGAAAAAGCGCTTCTTCGACCGCGGTATTGCCGCCACCGATGACCACGATTTCGTCTCCGCGATAGAAAAACCCGTCGCAGGTGGCGCAGGCCGATACACCGAAACCCTTGAACTTTTCCTCCGATTCAAGGCCGAGCCATTTAGCGCGCGCACCAGTGGCCAGAATGACGGCGTCGGCCGTGTAGGTCGTGCCGCTGTCGCCCTTGGCGGTGAAGGGGCGCTTCGACAGGTCGAGATCGGTGATCAGGTCGCCGATGATCTCGGTCCCCATCGCCTTGGCGTGGGCTTCCATCCGGACCATCAGGTCGGGGCCCTGTACCTCGATGTCACCCGGCCAGTTCTCGACCTCGGTGGTCGTGGTCAGCTGTCCGCCGGGCTCCATGCCCTGCACCAGAACGGGCTCCAGCATCGCGCGGCTTGCATAGATTGCCGCAGTGTATCCGGCGGGGCCGGAACCGATGATCAGGACGCGAGTGTGACGGGTGTCGGACATGGCGGAAATTCCATTTTGAGTTTACAGTCGTATCTATATAGACAGGGTTTTCCGGCAGGAAAACCCATGTGCACAGATGCATGACAAAAAAATGACCGACGTTCGCAAATGGGGAAATTTTGACCCATTCTTGCGCAACTGTGAAATATTGTTGCGTATGGCGGGGCTATATTGTAGCTTTGCCTCTTGCGAAAGGAAGCATTATGGCAAGCGTGAAACTCGACGCGATTGATCGCAGGATACTGGCGGAGCTTCAGGCCGACGGCAGGATGACCAATGTCGATTTAGCCAAAGTTGTCGGAATATCGGCACCGCCCTGCCTGCGCCGGGTGCGCGCATTGGAGGAAAAGGGGCTGATCCAGGGTTACCACGCCGTGGTCGACGAAAACGAACTGGGTTTCGAGGTCAAGGTCTTTGCCATGGTGGGGCTGAATTCGCAGGCGGAGGTTGATCTGAGCGCCTTCGAGCAGAAATGCCAAAACTGGCCTCTGGTCCGCGAGTGCCACATGTTGAACGGAGAGATCGACTTTATCCTGAAATGTGTCGCGCCGGACCTGTCTACCTTCCAGACTTTCCTGACCGAGGAACTGACCTCTGCGGACAACGTCGCCAGCGTTAAGACATCGCTGGTGATCCGGAAGGCCAAGGACGAACCCGGAATTCCGTTTGATGTGCTGGAGGCGCGCGCGGCGCGGCACTAGATGTCGGTCGAGATCACCGAGATCAGACGGCCATAATCGGCCTCTTTCATGTGGGTAGCGCGCCTGTAGGAATAGAACCTGTCAGGGTCGGCATAGGTGCAGTGGCCGGTCCAATCGGCGGCTCCGACACCTGCCTCCCGCAGTTGTTGCAGGCAGAATGACGGCAGGTCGAATTGGTAATGGTCGGGGTTTCTGCCCTGTGCAAAGAAACGCGAGAAGTCCGCGTCTTCGGCCAAAAAGTTTTCCAGAAATTCCTGTCCGACCTCGTAATTGCGCTGGCTGATGCAGGGGCCGATGGTGGCTGAAATGTCGTTTCTGTCGGCGCCCAGAGCTTCCATCGCGTCCAGCGTTGCTTCCAGAACGCCGTTCAGCGCGCCTTTCCAGCCGGCATGGGCTGCGCCTACGACACCGGCTTCGGCATCGGCGAACAGGACCGGGGCGCAGTCCGCAGTCAGGATACCCAGCGCCAGGCCGGGTGTTGCGCTGACAATGGCGTCGGCCTGGGGGCGTTCACCGGCAAGCGGTCTATCGAGTGCTATAGCGGTCGCCGAGTGCACCTGAAAGACCGACAGCAGGTGGTCAGGCTTCACTGACATGGCATCGGCCACCATCCTGCGGTTCACCTGCACAATATCGGTCTGGTCACTGGACCCGACGCCGCAATTCAGGCCCTTGAAAATTCCCGATGACACGCCCCCGCGACGGGTAAAGAACCCGTGCCGGAAGGGAGACAGAATGTCCGAGGTCAGTATTTCCAATGTCATGTTTCAAAACCTGGCGGAGGCGTTGCGTCGGTCGGATAAAAAGCGATCACCTTGAAAAGTTGCCCCATTTCGTCGGCATGGGTCAAGCGCCGAAATGCGGCGGCATGCGCTTTAAGCGTCGCGGCTCCGCGGTTTTTCGACAGTGCCTCCGCGCGCTGATCGATACCGAGTCGCAGTAAGAGTTCGCCTTGCGGAATCATCGGTGTAACTCCGACACGCGGTTTCGCGGCCTGCGCAAGCTCTGCAAAATTGACATGCGCGGTCAGGTCTGACTGCCCCGGCTTTTCCAGCGGACCGATCTTGCAGTGTGCCTTGATGGCCTGCAGCGTGTCGCCGGAACTGTTCCAGTCGCCATAATCGACGATGATCGCCGTGCCGCCGTGCTCTGCGATGCGGCGGGCGATGTCGCCTGCGATCGCTACGCTGGCGGCGGATGTTTCGATCATCGCGCCTTGCGGCAGGTCCGAGGCCCAGTCGGGCGCGCCCTGCGGTGGCAGAGGTGCACCCAGAACAAAACCCAGTTTGCCGTCCTCGGCACCGATCATCTGTTCCTGCCAGCCGGCTTCGGTCTTGCGGTACTGGCGCACCGGCATGCAGTCAAAGAACTCGTTGGCGATCAGGAACAGCGGCCCGTCCGGAATGTCGTTCACCGTGTCGGCAAAGTTGATCGGATAGCTTTCCAGCGCTTCGACCTGAACGGCGCGCAAGGGACCGCTTGCCTCGACCAGCCAGATATCGGCTGCGTCGCAGAATCCGGGCACACTTCCGGCTGCGCGCAGCAGGTCGGACATAAGAGTCCCGCGTCCCGGTCCCAGTTCCGCAAGTATGAACGGCTTCGGGCAGCCCTGATCCATCCAGCTCTGGGCGAGGCACAACCCCAGCAGTTCGCCGAACATCTGGCTGATATCCGGCGCCGTCACGAAATCTCCGCTCGCTCCGAAAGGCTGGGCGTTGGTATAGTAGCCGTGCCGTGGATCCAGCAGACATTGCGTCATGTAATCGGCCACCGGCATCGGCCCGGAGCGTTCGATCTGTGCAATCAGTCGCTTCCCGAGCCGCGTCATGCCGCATTGCGCCTTAGATAGATCAGGGTCAGCCCGATCAGGATCATCGGAATAGACAGGACTTGTCCCATGGTCAGTCCGGCGCTGTCCAGCTCGGTGCCGAAGCGGATCACATGGCCCATCGGATTTCCCATGCTGACGTATTGCGCGTCGCCCTGACGAAAGTTCTCGACGATCACGCGGGCAGAGCCGTAGCCCAGAAAGAATACGCCGATCATTGTGCCGGGC
>JAHEFH010000183.1 GCA_024640245.1 Paracoccaceae bacterium
AATGCCGTCGATAAGATCCAGCACTTCCGGCGAGACATCGGTCGGGATATCCTCATCGGCAAAGTCGATTGTGGCCTCGATCAGAGAGACGGCCCGGATAAGATCCTTACGCCACGCCTCGACCCGCGAACCAAGCGCACCCTGCATAACGCGCATCGCCTGGCGCCGTTGGGATTCCGTCTCAGCCTCTAACAGATCGGCCAGACCTTCGACCTGCGCCAGATCCAACCGCCCGTTCTCCAGCGCGCGGCGTGTGAATTCACCGGGTTCCGCGAGACGCCCCCGACCGTCATCCGAAAGGGCCCGCAAAATCGCAGCTGCGACCGCTGGACTGCCGTGGCATTGCAACTCCACGACCTCTTCGCCCGTAAAGCTCGCGCCTTTTCCGAATGTCAGCACAAGGGCCTCGTCCAGAACCTGCCCCGCCTGGTCGCGCACAAGCCGCAGGGACCGGCCAGCGGCCGGCAAACCGCCGCCAGCAAGCGCCTCGGCTATAGCCGGCGCCTGTGGACCGGAAAGGCGCACAACGGCAACGCCTGCCCGCCCCTTGGCCGTTGCCAGTGCAAAGATGGTATCTGACATATCTGACGCCCCTTTCGGGGTGGACCTAAGCTTAGGTGTTCATCGAGTCAAAGAATTCCGCGTTATTCTTGGTTTGCTTCAGCTTACCAAGCAGGAATTCGATGGCATCTGTGGTACCCATCGGATTGAGGATACGGCGCAGGACGAAGATTTTCTGCAGATCCGATTTCTCGATCAACAGGTCCTCTTTGCGTGTGCCGGATTTCAGAATATCGATGGCCGGGAACACGCGCTTGTCGGAAATCTTACGATCAAGAACCAGCTCAGAGTTGCCCGTACCCTTGAATTCCTCGAAAATAACCTCGTCCATCCGGCTTCCGGTATCGATCAGAGCAGTGGCGATAATGGTCAGCGAGCCGCCCTCTTCGATGTTCCGCGCGGCACCGAAAAACCGTTTCGGGCGCTGCAGAGCATTAGCGTCTACACCACCGGTCAGAACCTTGCCGGAGCTTGGAACAACGGTGTTATACGCACGGCCCAGACGCGTAATCGAATCCAGCAGGATGACCACATCGCGTTTGTGCTCGACCAGGCGCTTGGCCTTCTCGATTACCATTTCGGCCACCGCAACGTGACGGGTTGCCGGTTCATCGAAAGTCGAGGAAACAACCTCGCCTTTTACAGAACGCTGCATGTCCGTGACTTCTTCGGGACGTTCGTCGATCAGCAACACAATCAGGAAACATTCCGGGTGATTCCGCTCGATCGAATGCGCGATGTTTTGCAGGATGACGGTTTTACCGGTCCGTGGCGGCGCAACGACCAGTGATCGCTGACCCTTGCCAATCGGTGCGACCAGATCGATCACCCGCGCGGTCTTGTCCTTGATCGTCGGATCGTCGATTTCCAGCGTCAAGCGCTCGTCGGGATAAAGCGGCGTCAGGTTGTCAAAATGCACCTTGTGCTTGACGTCTTCCGGATCGCTGAAATTGATCGATGTGACCTTGGTCAAACCGAAATAGCGTTCGCTGTCCTGTGGCGAGCGGATAAGCCCCTCCACCGTATCGCCGGTACGCAGCGAGTGTTTGCGGATCTGGTTCGGGCTGACATAAATGTCCTCCGGACCCGGCAGGTAGTTAGCCTGCGGCGAGCGCAGAAATCCAAAACCGTCCTGCATGACTTCCAGAACGCCGTCGCCGGAAATCTCGACGTCTTCTTCGGCCAGTTCCTTCAGAATGGCGAACATCATATCGCCCTTGCGCATGGTCGAGGCGTTCTCGATCTCCAGATCCTCGGCCATCTTCAATAGATCGGCGGGGCTCTTGGCTTTCAGCTCGGAAAGGCCGATGCTTTCTTTGTTCATAATAAATCCATCATGCCCGGCTCAGAGACCGGAACGTAAGTTTAAGAGGGGAAAGTCCTTGAATGGTGGGAGACACCGGACTGTTGCTAGTATCGATATGGGATCAGCCGGCTGAAAAGTCAACCGAAACTCAGAACGGACGGACAATCACCATGATTACGATCACAATCATCAGAACGGTCGGCACCTCGTTCATCAGCCGGTAGCCCCGGCCTGAAACGGTATTACTGCCCGCAAGAAAGTCCTTGCGCCGCTTTCCCAGCCAGTGGTGGAACCATGTCATGACCAGAACAGCCGCGGCCTTGACCCAGGGCCAGCCCGAAGACCAATCAACGATCCCGGGGGTAAACACAAGCATCAGGCCGAATACCCAGGTGGCGATCATCGCAGGATTCATGATCAACCGCAGAAGCTTGCGCTCCATTTCACAGTAAATCTCTGAAAGCGCCGCGTCGTTTCCGGCCTTTTCGACATGGTATACAAACAGCCTCGGTAAATAGAAAAGCCCGGCCATCCACGAAATTACCGAGATAACATGCAGGGCTTTGGTCCAGGGATAAAGCGCGGATAGAATATCGAACATGAAGTTATTCCTAGCAGGATTATGGTCTGATGGAAGGCCCGAGGCGCATCCCACTATAATAAATATATTTATAGAAAAGATGTTTTAGTTGTAGGGACCCATGAGCAGTCTGGATAGAATCCCTTAAACAGAGTTATTATCTGTATAAATCTGTGGATAAATTTCAAACCGCGCCGATCGTAAGATCAGAAATAATGTTTTTATTTATTTAAAACAAAAGGTTAAAAATATTCTATCCATACGCAACCCAGTGGATTGTTTGTGTATAATCATTTATCCCCAGCTTTCACAGGACGACTTTTCGATGCTGTCAACTGTGAATAAAATTCAGCGGAGCAGGGATGGAACTCTGGCAATTCAGGTAAAGCGGGATTACAGCGGAAACCGACCCAGAAACCGCAAATGTTTTCCACAGGGTTAAACACAGGACTATACAGGCGCAGGTCCGTCCTGTCGGCGCCGCGTCGCAATGGAGGCACATAGCCTTGAACAAGAAGATCATACTGGCTTCGGGATCGGAAATCCGGAAAGAACTGCTCGAGAATGCGGGCCTGGTTTTTGACGTGATGCCGGCGCGTGTCGACGAAGCCGCAATCAAGCAATCGCTTCTGGCCGAGGACGCAAAGCCTCACGACATTGCCGATGCGCTCGCCGAATACAAAGCGCAGCGGATAGCGGGGAAAGATCCGTCGGCGCTGGTCATCGGTTGCGACCAGGTGCTGGTTTGCGACGGCCAGATATACGATAAGGCTCGCGATCTGACCGAGGCCGAAGCGACCCTGCGCGCCCTGCGCGGCAAGCCGCACCAGTTGCTGTCGGCCGTGGTGATCTATGACGAAGGCAAACCGGTCTGGCGCACCGTTGGACGGGCGCAATTGATTATGCGGAATTTCTCCGATGAATTCCTCTCCGCGTATCTGGAACGGAACAGGGATGAAATCCTTTCCACTGTCGGTTGCTACATGCTCGAGGCAGAGGGCGTGCAATTATTCGCTCGCGTCCAAGGCGACTATTTTACTGTCCTGGGATTTCCGTTATTGGAGGTTCTGGAATTCCTGCGGAACAGATCGGTGCTGGGCAGATGACAAATACCTCGAAACTGGCAGCGGTAATCGGCTGGCCGATTGCACAGAGCAAATCGCCGTTGATTCACGGACATTGGCTAAAACAGCTTGGGATCGACGGATTTTACCTGCCGGTCGCCATGCCGCCGGCCGGATTTCGCGCCGGCGTGCGCAAGATGATCGAATTGGGATTTTCCGGCGCTAACGTCACGATTCCGCACAAGGAGGCCGCTCTAGCCATGGCGGGTGAGGCAACGGCGCGGGCGCGGGAAATCGGCGCGGCGAATACGCTGGTGTTTCGTGCAGACGGAACGATTTTTGCCGACAACACCGACGGCGAGGGATTTCTGAACAACCTTCTGCAATATCAGCCGGACTGGTCGGCTTCCGCCGGACCGGCGCTGGTGCTGGGCGCCGGAGGCGCCGCGCGGGCAATCATCCACGCGTTGCTGCAATCCGGCGCGCCGCGCATCATGCTGGCGAACCGCACCCGGTCGCGGGCGCGCAATCTCCGCGACCATTTCGGGCTGAGGGTAAAGGTGGTGGACTGGGACGAATTGCCCTTGGTGATGCCCGACGCCGCAACGCTGGTGAACACGACCTCTCTGGGGATGACCGGACAGCCGCCGCTGAATGTGTCCCTGCGCGGCCTGCCCGTTGATGCGCTGGTGACGGATCTGGTCTACAATCCGCTGATGACGGATTTTCTGATTGCTGCCCAGCAGCGCGGCAACCCCGTGGTGGACGGTCT
>JAHEFH010000068.1 GCA_024640245.1 Paracoccaceae bacterium
TTGTTCGCATGGCTTACACAGGTCGCATTGGCGAACCAGGTTGCATCGGGTCTGGCGCTGACATTGTTCGGCCTCGGCCTCAGTTCGCTCATGGGTCAGAGCTATCAGGGCGTCAAACCGCCTGCGACAGCGGATATCCATATCCCGCTCCTCAGCGACATTCCGGTCTTGGGCCCCATAATGCTGCAACACGATCTAATGGTCTATATCGGCCTCGCTCTTGTGGCCACCGTCTGGGCCGCCCTGAAATTCTCGCGCATCGGCCTCGTACTCCGCGCGGTTGGCGAAAACCACGATGCCGCCCATGCGCTAGGATACAAGGTCGTGCGCATCCGCGTCATGGCAATTCTGTTCGGTGGCGCCTGCGCGGGACTTGGCGGAGCCTACATCAGCCTGATCCGCGTACCGCAATGGACCGAAGGAATGACCGCCGGCGCCGGCTGGATCGCTCTCGCCCTAGTCGTTTTCGCAAGCTGGAAACCTTGGCGCGTGTTGCTGGGTGCTTATTTGTTCGGCGGCGTCACGGTACTGCAACTTAACTTGCAGGCAGCGGGGATCGCCATTCCTGTTGAATATCTTTCCATGTCACCGTATCTGATTACCATCCTCGTGCTGGTCATCATGTCGGCCGATCGCAGCGGCGCACCCGCTTCACTGGGTCGAGTTTTCCATGCCTCTAGCTAGGGCAAATATAATTATCCAATTGGGAGAAAAAGAATGAAACTAACAAAAATCCTCACCGGCGCCGTGCTGGCGTTTGGTCTTGCGACCACTGCGATGGCGCAAGACAAAACCAAGGTCGGATTTGTCTTTGTCGGCCCAGTGGGCGACGGCGGCTGGACCTATGAGCACAACAAGGGCCGACTTGCAGTAGAAGCCGAATTCGGCGACAAGGTCGAAACCGTCTTCGTGGAAAGCGTTCCCGAAGGTGCGGACGCGGAACGTGTCATGACCCAAATGGCTCTGGGCGGCGCGGACCTGATTTTCACCACGTCTTTCGGCTACATGGACCCGACGATCAACGTTGCCGCGAAGTTTCCGAAAGTAAAATTCGAGCATGCAACCGGCTATAAGCAGGCCGAAAACGTCTCGGTCTATTCCGCGCGTTTCTATGAAGGCCGTGCGGTGCAGGGCACGATTGCCGGCATGATGACGAAATCCAATACCATCGGCTACATCGGATCGTTCCCGATCCCCGAAGTGATCCGCGGCATCAACTCGGCTTATATTCACGCCAAGAAGGTGAACCCCGATGTGAAGTTCAAAATCGTCTGGGCTTACACCTGGTTCGACCCCGCGAAAGAGGCTGACGCAGCCAAGGTGCTGATTGAACAGGGCGCTGACGTGATCCTGCAGCACACCGACTCGACCGCACCGCAAGCAGCAGCGCAGGCAGCAGGCAATGTCATCACCTTTGGTCAGGCCTCCGATATGATCGAATTCGCACCGTTGCCGCGCGTATCATCCATCATCGATGACTGGGCTCCTTATTACATCGAGCGCACCAAGGCTGTCATGGACGGCACGTGGACTTCGGTGAACACATGGAACGGTATCGGCAAAGGCATGGTTGGCATCGGTGAGATTTCCGACGCGGTGCCGGCAGACGTCAAAGCTGCGGCTCTGGCGATCAAGGATTCTATCGCATCTGGTGCCTACCACCCATTCACCGGTCCGCTGAACAAGCAGGACGGCTCGGCCTGGCTGGCCGAAGGCGAGACCGCCGATGACGGCACGCTTGCCGGCATGAACTTCTATGTCGAAGGTATCGAAGGCGACATTCCGAAATAACGGACAAGCGCCGGAAATTCAGAAGGCCCGCCATCCGGCGGGCCTTTTTTTGTCTGCGTCAGCCCCAGTCCATCACGACCTTGCCGGCGCTACCCTCACGCATTGCGGCGAATCCGGCCTCGAAATCATCAATCTTGATCCTGTGGGTGATCAGGCCCGACACGTCCAGACCGCTCTGGACCAACGCGATCATCTTGTACCAGGTCTCGAATATCTCGCGGCCGTAGATGCCCTTGATGTGCAGCATCTTGAAAATGACCTTGTTCCAGTCGATTTCGAACTTCACCGGCGCTATGCCCAGAAGGGCCAGCTTGCCGCCGTTGTTCATTATGTCGATCATGTCGCGCATCGCGTGCGGAGAGCCGGACATTTCCAGCCCGACGTCGAAACCCTCTTTCATGCCGATCTCGGCCATGACCTCTTTCAGGGTTTGCTGCTGCGCGTTGACCACATGTTCGATGCCCATATCCCGCGCCAGTTTCAGGCGCACAGGATTAATATCGGTGATCGCAACCTTGCGCGCGCCAACCTTTTGCGCGACCAGCGCCCCCATGATCCCGATCGGTCCCGCGCCGGTCACAAGAACATCCTCGCCCACCAGGTCGAAGGACAGCGCGGTGTGGACCGCATTGCCCAAGGGGTCGAAGATTGCCGCAATCTCGTCGGGAATATCGTCGGGGATCGGCACTACGTTCTGCTGCGGCAGCGACAGGTACTCGGCAAAGCTGCCTGCCCGCTGAACCCCGACGCCCAGCGTATTTCTGCACAAATGGCCCTTGCCCGCACGGCAATTCCGGCAATGGCCGCAAGTAATGTGGCCCTCGCCCGACACCCGTTGACCCAGACGCAGGTTTTTCACGGCCGAACCGAGCTCGGCAATCTCTCCGACAAATTCGTGGCCGGTTACCAGAGGCACCGGCACGACTTTTTGCGACCACTCGTCCCAGTTCCAGATATGCACGTCTGTCCCGCAAATCGCCGATTTCCTTATCTTGATAAGCACGTCGTTCGGGCCTATTTCCGGCACGGGAACACGCTCCATCCACAGGCCGACCTGTGGTTTCGATTTCACCAGTGCGCGCATTTCATTTGTCATGTGATGATTCCCATATCCCGGCCCACACGGGCGAAAGCTTCGATTGCGGTGTCCAGTTGCTCCAGCGAATGGGCCGCCGACATTTGCGTCCGGATGCGGTCTTGATCCCGCGGTACGACAGGAAACGAAAAGGCGGTCACGAACACACCCTGTTCCTGTAACCGTCGCGCCATGTCCTGCGCCAGTTTCGGATCACGCAGCATCACCGGAATGATGGCATGTTCGCCGGGCAGAAGTTCGAAGCCCAGTACGCCCATCTTGGAACGGAAATGATCGGCATTGCGCCACAGGCGGGCGCGCAACCCGCCACCACTCTCCAGCATGTCCAGCACCTTGATCGAGGTCGCGGCGATCACCGGCGCCAGCGTGTTGGAAAACAGGTAGGGACGAGAGCGCTGCCGCAGCCAATCCACAACTGCGCGACTGGCCACGGTATAACCGCCCGAAGCACCACCCAGTGCCTTGCCGAGCGTACCGGTCATGATATCGACGCGCCCCATGACGCCGCACAGTTCATGTGTGCCGCGACCGCCATCGCCGACAAAACCTACCGCGTGACTGTCATCGACCATCACCATCGCATCGTATTTTTCGGCGAGGTCGCAAATCTCCTGCAAACGCGCATAATACCCGTCCATGGAAAACACGCCGTCAGTTGCAATCAACCGGTGTCGCGCGTCCGCGGACTGTTTCAGTTGTTTTTCCAGATCCGCCATGTCTGAATTGGCGTATCGGAACCGCTGCGCCTTGCACAAACGCACCCCGTCAATGATCGAGGCGTGGTTCAGCGCATCGGAAATGACCGCATCCTCCGGCCCCAGCAGTGTCTCGAACAGACCGCCATTGGCATCGAAACAACTGCCGTAAAGGATCGCGTCGCCGAAACCGAGAAACCTTGCCAGTCGGCCCTCGAGCTCCTTGTGCTCCTCCTGTGTCCCACAGATGAACCGGACAGAGGCCATTCCGTATCCATAGCGGTCGAGTGCGGATTTGGCGGTTTCGATCAATTCCGGATTGTCGGCCAGACCCAGATAGTTGTTGGCGCAGAGGTTGATAACCGGCTCTTCGCCTTGCAAGGCCACCTGCCCTGCCTGCGGTGTTGTGATGACCCGCTCGGTCTTGTACAGCCCCTCGTCGCGCAGGCCCGCCAACTGTTTGCCGATATGCTGGTCGAATTTGTCACTTGCCGACATGGTGTTCCTCCGGTTATCGCGCGCCTTCGAACCGTCCCGGGTCAGGCTTTCCTACGCTTTCAGATGACCTCTAATCCTTCGCCGCTGTCAAGTTCGGTGTCGGCCGCCCGTCTTCCTAGAGAGACTCGTACTGACGCCGCTCTCGCAGCAGAATGTCGATCTCCATGCGGAGCTTGAATGCTTCGAACTGACGGCTTGCCCACGAATTATCGGGATCTTGCGGGTCCGGAACGATCAGGCGGTTCAGCCGATTTATCTTTGCCTCGAGCCTTTCGATACGCTGGGTAAGGGTGAAATATTTCCGCCCCTTTTCATAGGCTTCGCGGTAAACCGGCAGGTTCTCTTCGGCGCAGATATCGTTGAAAGGCCTGCCATCCCTTCCGGCCTGATATTGTGACTGCGGCGTGCAGAAAACCTGCAATCCCTGCTTGCGTCCCTGCTCCCAGACCGCGGTATCAACCGCAACGCCGTATTCAGCGCAGCTTTTGACATGGCGATCCACAAAGCTCGCGTCGCGCCCCTGACTGCCGTCGCGTTGTCCGATGGCAAACCAGTCGCCTTGCTCGCAAGCCCCTTGGTCGAGTTCGGCGCAAGCCGCCACGGAAAAGATGCATAAAGCCGCAATCTGATTGAAATGCCTCATGGCTGACCTCGTTGCTAGCCGACCGCTCGGCGTTTCAGCTGGCAGTATCCATCCAGATCGTTACCGGCCCATCATTAACCAAGGATACCGCCATATCCGCGCCAAATCGACCGGTTTCAACGGGGACACCGAGTTCCGACAAAAATTTGCCGAAGGCCTTGTACAATGCTTCACCTTCTTCAGGCCTTGCGGCAGTGGAAAATCCGGGTCGGTTACCGCGTGATGTGTCGGCGGCCAACGTGAACTGGCTGATGACGAGCGCCGCTCCGCCGACATCGAGGACAGACCGATTCATCCGATCCTGGCCATCGCGGAATATCCGCAGTTTGGTGACCTTGGCCGCCAGTGCTCCGGCCTCGGCTTCGGTATCCCCCTGCATGGCACAGACCAGTATCACCAGACCCTCGCCGATCCGACCGATGACCTGACCGTCAACGGAAACACTTGCCTCGCTCGTGCGCTGGATCAAACACCGCATTGATCGCCCCCTTTCTTGGATTTCACCTCAGTTGTTTCACATCCGGCGGCACCTGAACAAGGTCGCGTAAAAGAAAACCCGCTGGAAATAATCCAGCGGGTCAAATTCGGCACCATTCAGAACAGCTATCCCCCGAAAGGCCGCGTCAGTCGACTGCGGCTACGCGGATAATATTGGTGGATCCGGCCTGATTGAACGGAATTCCAGCAGTGACGACAACCGTCTCGCCTGTCACGGCGAAACCATCCGTCTTTGCAGCGTTGACCGCTTCCAGAACAGCTTCGTCGAACTGGTCGACATGCCCTGTCTGCACGCAATGCAACCCCCAGACCAGGCTGAGCGTACGGGCCGTGTTTCGCGACGGCGTCAGAGCAATAACGGGAACGCGCGGCCGTTCGCGCGCCACAACATAGGCCGTCGTTCCGGAAGTGGTGAAACAGCATATCGCCTTCAAGGCTGTCGTTTCAGCAATCTCCCGCGCGGCAACCGCAATTGCATGCGAAACGTCCGAACGCCCTTTGGTGCGTGACGCCTCGATAACTGCCCTGAATGTCCCATCGCTTTCGACCGATTTGGCGATGTCATCCATCGTTCGTACCGCCTCATTCGGGTACTGGCCTACGGCCGACTCGGCCGACAGCATCACCGCATCGGCCCCTTCATAGATCGCGGTGGCAACATCCGACACTTCGGCCCGTGTCGGGATCGGCGCGGATATCATGCTTTCCAGCATCTGCGTGGCCACGATGACCGGCTTGCCGACATTTCGGCATTGACGGATCAGCGACTTCTGGATGCTTGGAATGCTTTGCAACGGCATCTCGACCCCGAGGTCGCCGCGGGCAACCATGATTCCATCGGAGGCGTTCAGAATGTCCGTAAAATTTTTGACTGCCGAAGGCTTTTCAACCTTGGTCAGAATGCGCGCACGGGATTTTGCAAGCGCGCGGGCGGACTCGATATCTGACACTTTCTGGACAAAGGACAGGCCCAACCACTCCACACCCAGTTCACAGGCGAATTCCAGATCTTCGCGATCTTTCGGTGACAGGGCATCCAGCGACAGAACCACATCGGGTACATTTACGCCCTTACGGTCAGAAATTTCCCCCCCGACCTCGACGACACAATCCGCGTGATCGTCGGAGAAGGACGTGACCCGCAAAACGATCTTGCCGTCATTCACCAGCAGGCGAGTACCCTTTTCCAATGCTTTGAAAATCTCGACATGGGGTAGGCAAACGCGGTCTTTCGATCCCGCTTTCTTGTCCAGATCAACCCGGAAACTGTCACCGGCGGCCAGCATCACCGGACCGTTCGCGAATGTGCCGACCCTCAACTTGGGACCCTGCAAATCCGCCAGAATGCAAACCGGACGACCCACTTCCGCTTCGACTTTGCGGATAACGTCGTGACGGGCGCGAATATCTTCATGTGTGCCGTGGCTCATATTCAGACGAAAGACATCAACCCCGGCAATATACAATTGCTTGATCGCCTCGTGACTGCTGGTAGCAGGACCTAGTGTTGCAACAATTTTGACATTACGATTTCTTCTCATATTCTGGACTTCCCGTTCGGAGGATTCAGGTCTTCTGGTCACGGAATAAATAGATTTGCCCAAAAATGGAATAGCAATCTCGGCCCAAAAGGTTTAATGCTAAACCATTGTGTTAGCGGTAACGTAAAAAATCAAAACATTTTATACAGTTAGCCAAAAGCGAACAGGTTTTTTTTCTCGGGGCTTTGTTCGTAGCGTCCGGCGCGGCGCCCTTGAGGAACCCGCGCCGGTCTGGCTATCCGTATGAAACAACCGGCGTGCCGGCAAGCGCGGTGGTATTCAGCAAGCCGCGCGCCGTAACCGATGGCGTGAGGATATGGGCGCGGTTGCCCATGCCCATCAATATCGGCCCGACCTCCAACCCGTGCGCGACTTCCTTCAGAATGTTGCGCGTAGCGCCCGCGGCATCGGAATTCCCGTAAATCAGCGTATTGGCTTTGCCCTGCATTCTGGAATTTGGGAACAGGCGTTCCCGCAATTCCGGATTGAGCGCCGTGTCGGAATTCATTTCGCCTTCGTATTCGAAGTCCACGTTCATCTGGTCCAGCAAGGCGAGGGTTTCTCGCATCACGAGCCCGGACACACTGTCCAGATTGCCAAACTGGGACGAAGAACACAGCGCGATCTTGGGTTCCACACCAAAGCGGCGCACATGCCTTGCGGCGGAAATGACGATATCCAGCAACTGCTGTGCATTCGGCTGGTTGTGGACATGTGTGTCTGCCACAAACAAGGGGCCGTCGTCCAGGATCATCACCGACAGCGCACCCGTGGGACGCAGACCGTCACGGCCCAGAATTTGCCGGATGTATTTCAGATGCCATTTATACTGCCCGAATGTTCCGCAAATCAGACTGTCCGCCTCTCCGCGATGAACCATTACCGCGCCGATTGCCGTGGTATTGGTTCGCAAGATCGCCTTGGCCGTATCTGGCGTAACACCCTCGCGCTCCATGATCTTGTGATAGCTGGTCCAATACTCCCAAAACCGCGGGTCGTTTTCCGGGTTTACGATCTGGAACGCTTTCAGCGGGTCTATGGACAAGCCGATTTGCTGACAGCGCAGTTCGATGACCTCTGGTCGACCAATCAAGATCGGGGTATCGACGCCTTCCTCAATTATTGCATTAGCCGTTCGGATAATACGGGTATCCTCTCCCTCGGCAAAGACGATGTGCCGGGACGATTGGCGCGCCGCGTCAAACACGGGCCGCATGATCATGGCTGTCTTGTGGATAAGGGCGTCCAGTTTGGCGGCGTAGGCCTTCAGGTCCACGGGCCTTGTAGCAACGCCACTTTCCATCGCAGCGCGGGCAACCGCCAGGGCAACCACTGACAATAGGCGCTGATCAAAGGCTTTCGGGATCAGGTAATCCGGCCCGAATACCAGTTTTTCGTCAACATAGGCTGCTGCCGTTTCCGCCGATGACGGCGTCCGCGCCAGTTCTGCGATTGCGTTTGTGCAAGCCACTTTCATCGCATCGTTGATCTCGGTCGCACCCACGTCCAGCGCGCCTCGGAAAATGAACGGAAAACACAACACGTTGTTCACCTGGTTCGGGAAATCCGAACGGCCGGTGGCGATAATCGCATCCGGAACAGCTTCTCTCGCCACATCCGGCATGATCTCCGGCACGGGGTTGGCCAGCGCAAAGATGATCGGCTTGTCGGCCATCGACTTCACCATTTCCGGCGTCAGGATATTTCCACCTGACAGGCCCAGAAACAGGTCCGCGCCTTCGACAATCTCTGCAATC
The DNA here is from genome assembly GCA_024640245.1 of Paracoccaceae bacterium. Taxonomy (GTDB): domain Bacteria; phylum Pseudomonadota; class Alphaproteobacteria; order Rhodobacterales; family Rhodobacteraceae; genus Amylibacter. The sequence continues at coordinate 8,520 of JAHEFH010000068.1, forward strand.
GTCGTCTTGTCCGTGTCCTGTGCGAATGCGCGCTGCTGCTCCGTCACCGGAATTTTTCGGTCTTTCTGGATCACCCCATCCTTGTCGGCCAACCAGATATTTTCGCGTTTCACACCGAGTTTCATCAGCATGTTGAGGCAGGCAATACCGGCCGCTCCACCACCTGCCGAAGCCACCTTGATATCCTCGAAGGACTTGCCGATGAGGTGCAGTGCATTGGTCGCCGCCGCCGACACAACGATTGCTGTCCCATGCTGGTCGTCGTGAAACACCGGAATTTTCATCTTTTTGCGGCAAAGGTCTTCGACGACAAAGCACTCTGGCGCTTTGATGTCTTCCAGATTGACCGCCCCGAACGTGGGTTCAAGGGCCGCGACAATGTCGGCCAACTTCTGCGGGTCGCGCTCGTTCACCTCGATGTCGAAACAGTCGATTCCGGCAAATTTCTTGAACAGAACCGCCTTGCCTTCCATCACAGGCTTGGAGGCCAGCGGGCCGATATCGCCAAGACCGAGCACCGCAGTCCCGTTTGAAATCACGGCCACAAGGTTGGCCTTGGTCGTGTATCGGGCGGCATCCTCGGGATTGTTCTTGATTTCAAGGCAGGCATCGGCAACGCCCGGACTGTAAGCGCGCGACAAGTCGCGACCATTGTCCATTGGTTTAGTTGCTCGAATTTCGAGCTTTCCGGGTTTCGGAAACTCGTGATAGTCCAGAGCTTTGGATCTGGGCTGAGTGATGTCTTTATCTTTTGCCATGATATATCCCGCTGTCGTTGGATGTATTTCTAACGACAGCGGTCCGTGTTTAAAAGCAGCATTTACTGTTTCGCAGCTATCATTTGACCTATTCGGCCGCAGTCATGGTTTCCTGAGTCGCTACCGATACGCGGCAGGCCGAAAATTTGAACTCAGGTATCTTGCCATAAGGATCGAGCTTGGGGTTCGTCAGAATATTGGCAGCTGCCTCCACATAGGCAAAGGGCAGGAACACCATATCCTCCGCTACCGCGCGGTCCGCGCGGGCCATGATGTCGATTTTGCCCCGACGGGTTTCCAGCGTAATCATGCCTCCGGGCTCAACGCCAAGCTTCCGCAGCGTTTTCGGATGAAGCGAGGCGTTGGCCTCGGGCTCAGCCCAATCCAGCACCGTTGCACGACGGGTCATCGACCCTGTGTGCCAGTGTTCCAGCTGGCGTCCGGTTGTCAGGATCATCGGATATTCACTATCCGGTGTTTCCGCAGGAGCAGTCACATTTGCAGGCGTAAATTTGGCCCGACCATCCTTGCGCGGGAACCCGTCGCTGAAGACGATAGGCTGGCCGGGGTCTTCCGGCGTCAGGCTCGGATAGGTCACCGCTGTGTTTTCCAGACGCTCCCAAGTGATATTGTCGAAGCTGCGCATGTTCAGCGCCATTTCAGCAAAGACTTGCGACGGGTGCGTGTAGTCCCAGTTCAGGCCCAGACGCTTGGCAAGTTCCGTAGTGATCCACCAGTCCTCTTTGGCTTCGCCGGGCGGCGGCACGGCAGGCCGTCCCATCTGGACCTGACGGTTGGTGTTTGTCACCGTCCCTGTTTTCTCCGGCCAGGCCGAAGAAGGCAGTACCACATCGGCGTAATTCGCTGTCTCCGTCAGGAAGATGTCCTGTACAACCAGACAATCGAGTTTTGCCAGCGCGTCGCGCGCGTGCTCCGCATCGGGGTCGGACATGGCCGGGTTTTCGCCCAGGATATACATTCCCTTGATCTCATCAGCATGGATCGCATCCATGATTTCGACAACCGTCAGGCCCCTCTTGTTCGAGAAGTCTCCGGACTTCCAGACATCGGTAAAGGCCGAGCGCACACCGTCGTCCTCGACCGACTGATAGTCGGGCAGGAACATCGGAATCAGACCGGCGTCGGACGCGCCCTGAACGTTATTCTGACCACGCAGAGGGTGCAGACCGGAGCCGGGGCGACCGACCTGACCTGTCATCAGGGCCAGAGAAATCAGGCAGCGTGAATTATCCGTGCCGTGAATGTGCTGGGAAATCCCCATGCCCCAGAAGATCATCGCCGCTTTTGCGTTGGCAAACTCGCGGGCCACGGCGCGCAGGGTTTCGGCATCGATGCCGCAAAGCGGAGCCATTTTTTCCGGCGTGAAATCCTTGAGATGCTCTTTCATCGCATCCCAGTTTTCCGTGAAGGCCGCGATATACTGTTCGTCGTGGAGCTTCTCTTCGACGATCACGTTCATGATTGCGTTCAGCAGGGCCACATCGGTCCCGGGCCGGAACTGCAGCATATGGGTCGCGTGCCGCTTCATGGCGGTGCCGCGTGGATCCATGATGATCAGCTTGCCGCCACGCTTGGTGAATTGCTTGAAATAGGTCGCGGCAACCGGGTGATTTTCGGTTGGATTGCACCCGATCACGATGGCGACGTCGGCGTTTTCGATCTCGTTGAACGTTGCCGTCACGGCACCCGATCCGACGTTTTCCAACAGAGCTGCCACCGAGGAAGCGTGACACAAGCGGGTACAATGGTCGACGTTATTGTGGCCAAAACCCTGACGGATCAGCTTCTGGAAGAGATAGGCTTCTTCGTTCGAACACTTGGCCGAACCGAAACCGGCGATCTCGGTGCCCCGGCCTTTCAGGCCTTTGGCGGCGATATCCAGCGCCTCGTCCCACGTCGCTTCGCGGAAATGGGTCATCAGGTTGCCGGGATCGACATTCAGACCCTTGGCAGGCGCATCTTCACGACGGATCAAGGGTTTGGTCAGGCGATGCGGGTGGGCGATATAATCGAAACCGAACCGGCCCTTGACGCACAGGCGATTTTCGTTGGCCGGACCTTCGACGCCGTCAACCCAGGCAATCTTGTCGTCCTTGATCTTGAAGGACAATTGGCAACCGACGCCGCAGTAGGGGCAGACGCTTTTGACTTCGCGGTCGAAATCCTTGCTGTCGCCGACTTGCTGTTCGTCCACGACAGTCGCAGGCATCAGCGCGCCGGTCGGGCACGCCTGAACACATTCACCGCAGGCAACGCAGGAGGAAGCGCCCATCGGATCATTGAAATCGAACGTAATTCTGGCGTCGTGGCCGCGGCCCGACATGCCGATCACATCGTTTACCTGAACTTCGCGGCAGGCGCGAACGCACAGGTTGCAGTGGATACAGGCGTCCAAATTCACCGACATCGCCAAATGGGAGTCATCGAGAAGGGGCACACGCTCCTTCTCGATACGTGGGAAACGGCTTTCCGATACGCCCTGCGCATCAGCCATGTCCCACAGGTGGGAGGACTTGTCATGGGCCTTGTCGCGTTCCGGCTGGTCGGCAACAAGCATTTCCATGACCATTTTCCGTGCCGTAGTGGCACGTGAGGATTCAGATTTGACGACCATGCCTTCGGCAGGTTTGCGTACGCAGGACGCCGCCAGCACGCGTTCGCCGTCGATTTCCACCATACAGGCACGACAGTTCCCGTCAGAGCGATAGCCCGTCGAGTCCTTGTGGCAGAGGTGGGGGATCGTTGTGCCGACACGTTTGGCGACCTGCCAGATCGTTTCGTCTTCGTTTGCCGAGACTTCCTTGCCGTCCAGCGAGAACTTGATTTGCTTGCTCATGGCTTACACCTCGTCCGCAAAATGTTTCATGGTCAGACGGATCGGGTTCGGCGCAGCCTGCCCCAGCCCGCAAATGGAGGCATCCACCATCACGTCGCACAACTCGTCCAGCAAAGGCTGGTCCCATTTGTCCGCCTGCATCAGCTTGACTGCCTTCTCACAACCGACGCGACACGGCGTGCATTGACCGCAGCTTTCGTCCTCGAAGAACCGCAGCATGTTTAGCGCAGCGTCGCGGGCCTTGTCCTTGTCAGACAGGATCACGATGGCTGCAGACCCGATAAAAGTGCCATGCGGCTGCAATGTATCGAAATCCATGGGGATATCGCTCATTGTTGCAGGCAACAGGCCGGCAGATGGACCGCCCGGTTGGTAGGCCTTGAATTCGTGTCCGTCCAGCATGCCGCCAGACGCCTCGATGATATCGATGATCGTCGATCCGGCAGGCAATAGATGCACGCCGGGATTTTTCACCCGACCGGAGACGGAGTAGGAACGCAAGCCGATGCGACCGTTCTTTTCGGTGCTGTTCAGAACCTCCGGCCCCTCGCGGCAAATCTTTGACACCCAGTAGAGCGTCTCTACGTTGTGAACCAGCGTCGGGCGGTCAAAGATGCCGACCTGAGCGACGAATGGCGGACGGTGCCGCGGCATGCCGCGCTTGCCCTCGATGCTCTCGATCATCGCGCTTTCTTCACCGCAAATGTAGGCGCCGGCGCCGCGGCGCAGATCGATGTAACCCGGCTTCACGATCCCGGCGGTCTCCAGAGCTTTGATCTCATCGGCCAGAATATGCAGAACTGCAGGATATTCGTCACGCATGTAGATGAAGCATTTTTCAGCTTCAACCGCCCATGCGGCGATCAGCATGCCTTCGAGGAACACGTGCGGCGTGCGCTCCAGATAATAACGGTCCTTGAATGTGCCGGGTTCGCCCTCATCGCCGTTCACGGCCAGATAGCGCGGTCCGCTTTCAGCGCGGACGAAGGACCATTTCTTGCCCGACGGGAAACCCGCGCCGCCAAGACCGCGCAGACCCGATGCCAGAACCTTATCCTGTACGCCGTCCGGTGTATCCGAACCGCCCCGCAGATCGGCCAGGGCCTTGTATCCGCCGGCAGCCTGATAGGCGGCAAATTTTTCGTAGTCCGGTATATGCGCGTGCGTGTCGTTTTTGGCGATGGCGGCCTCAACCAGTTCCGGCGTCGCATGATCGATATGGTTATGGCCGATCTCCAGCACCGGAGCGGTATCGCAGCGTCCCATACAGGGTGCGCGCAAAACACGGACTTTGGCCGGATCGAGACCTTCTTTCAGCGCAGACAACAACTGTTGGGCACCCGCCAGTTCGCAGGACAGGCTGTCGCATACGCGGATCGTCAGATCCGGTGGCGGCGCGTCATCCTCTTTCACTACGTCGAAATGCGCGTAAAAAGTCGCGACTTCGTAGACTTCGGCCTGCGACAGCTTCATCTCGTCCGCAAGCGCGCACATGTGCGCGGCGGAGAGGTGGCCGAACTTGTCCTGAATCAGATGAAGATGTTCTATCAGCAGATCGGAACGGCGCGGACGGTCACCCAGCAAATCCCTGACGTCGGAAAGTGCTGCATCATCGAATTGACGGCCTTTTGGCGTTACTTTGCCTTTGCCTTTGCCGGACTTCCAGATACCTGGTTTGCTGTTTTGCACGTTCATGCGATCCTCCAGAATGAATAGCGCTTTATCGCAAGAATCAATGATAGTTTCAAATTCGAGTTTTGTAAGATATCATTTGCTCTGCTTATAATGAATTCCGCACCGCGACCCTTAATGCCTGCACCGCCGGAAGGACCGGTTTCTGGTCCTTGATCGACAACCCGACGGCATGTGAAACCGCCGGTTCCACCAGTTCCAATCGAACCGACGACTGATCCGCGAAGTATGTATCGACAACGCGTAGCGGCGCAATTGTCGCCGCGCTGCCGCTGGCAACCAGGGCCAGTGCGGCGGTGAATCCGCTGGTCTGCATGACAATCGTGGGGGACACGTCGATCTGCTCGAAAACCTCGTCCACGAACTGCCGGTTCCGCATGTTCGTGGTCAGCAGGCACAGAGGCAACTTCGCGGCTTCGGCCCACGTCGCTTTTCCACTTTTGCGTGGGGCGAGCGCTTCAGGCGCAATCAGGGCATAGGATTCATTGTAGAGAAATTCTGTCGTCGCAGGATCCGCATCTTCGATGTAGGTGATACCAGCATCCAGAGAATAGTCGTTCAACCGGATGTCGATCTGGGTGGAGGAAAGGGATTGTATCTCAATCGACAGGTTCGGGTGCGCACGGCGCAACTGGGCGGAAACGTCAGCTGCAAAGGGCAATGCGGTCGGGATGGTTCCGACAACCAGTTTACCCTTGAGATTGTTGTTCAGGGCGTCGATCTCCTGCCGCATGCCCTCGACATCGGCCAGGATCTTCCGCGCCCAGCGGAGCATGACCTCGCCCTCGCGGGTAAAACCCATGAACTTGTTACCCCTGCGCACCAGCGGCAAACCGAAATCCTCCTCGATGCTTCTGATGCGCGCGGAAAATGCCGGTTGGGAAATTCCACAGTCTTCGGCCGCTCGTGAAAAATGCTTGTGATGCGACAACGCGACAAGCAGCCTCAGATTACGGATATCCGACATTGGATTTCAGGGTCTTTCTGTTTGCCATTTCAAATGGCAGTTTGTATCTCAAGTTCAGAATAGTTTCCGCACCGGGATTATTCCAGCTAATTCGAGGAACAGGTCACCATGCTGCCAGACAAAATGAAAACAGTTGAAATGCGCGAATTCGGAACGCCGGACGTTCTGGAAACCGGCGAAAGGGAACTGCCGGAGGTCCGCGCCAGTGAAGTCCTGATCCGCGTCACCGCAGCCGGAATAAACGGCCCCGATCTGGTCCAGCGCCGCGGTCATTACCCGCCGCCCAAAGGAGCATCCGACCTGCTGGGACTGGAAGTATCCGGAGAGATCGTCACCATCGGCAGCGATGTTTCCGGCTGGTCGGTCGGCGATCATGTCTGCGCGCTGACTAACGG
>JAHEFH010000184.1 GCA_024640245.1 Paracoccaceae bacterium
CGGCTCAGGTCAAATCAACTTGATGTGGCCGGTTGTGTCCGCGCGCTGAACTCCATATGCGAGACATAGCGCCAGCCCCAGACCATTGCGAACAGACCAGCGACAATACTGGCCGCCATCTGGCCGTAAAGTACGCCCTGGGCCGCGTAGAATGTGCCGAACACGACGCAGGCCGGATACATCAGCACTCCGTCGCGCAACCAGTTGGACAAGGTGGAATAGGACGGCCGCCCCAGATTGTTGAACGCCGCATTGGCGACGAAGATGAAGCCGGTGAAGGAATAACCGAAGGCCGCGACATGGGTGAATGCGCGCAGCACCGCAGCGGCATCACCGCCCAGATGGAAGGCCGACACCATAAGTTCCGTCGCCAGCGCTAAAATCGCCCAGGAAACCATCGTATAGGCAAAACAGAACAGCAGCGCGTCGCGATAGGCCGCCTTGACCCGATCCATGAACCCGGCCCCGAAATTCTGGCCAATGATGCCGCCGATCGCGCCCGACAGCGCGAAAATACCGCCGAAGGTCAGGACGCCGACGCGAACGACCACCGCAAGCCCTGCCACCGCCGCATCGCCATGCTCGGCCATGACTCGCGTCATCACCGCATTTCCGAACGGCGAGGCCATCTGGGTCGCGACTGCCGGCAAGGCGATCAGCAGGAACGGTTTAGCGAACTTGCGCAGGGCGGCAAGCTCCACCGGCCCGGCCAGATCATGCACGCGGATCACGAACCACATCGCCAGCAGGGAAGAGGCCGTGCGCGAAATCACCATACCCAGCGCCGCGCCGTCGACACCCATATCCATCCCGATGATCAGGACGGGATCGACCACAACCGCGATCAGACCGGCCGATAGCGTTCCGAACATCGCACGCATGGCGTCGCCCTCCGCCCGCAGCACGCCGGATGCGATCATACCAAGCGCCATGAACGGCAGGGACGGAACGGAGATCACCAGAAACCGCGCGGCAACTTCCAGCGTCTCGCCCTCGGCACCGGCCATGGCCAGTATCTCGCGCCGGAAAAGCACGACGAGCACCGCCACAACCAACTGGCTGCCGAAGGCAAGGATCGAAGCCGACGTGGTTTGCCGGCGCGCCTGCTCGAAATCACCCTGCCCGATCGACTTGGACACCATCGCTGTTGCCGAGATCATGAACCCGATACCGGCCGAGATCGTGAAGAACTGGATGGCGAAGGCATAACCCATCGCCGCCACATATTGCTCGACGCCCAGATAGCTGACCCAGAACAGCGTCGCCATATCGACCAGAAACATGAAGGAAATGCCCAGCGATCCGGTCATTGTCATCACCGCGATGTGACGCATGATAGACCCGCTCAGGAACCTCTGTCGTCTGGGCCTCATACCGCGCCCCGGGCCGCTGCCAGTCCTGCGAAAATGGTCTCACGCCCCGGTTCTGGGTGGCGCGGGATCATCAACGACAGCGCCAGTGAAGCCGCCGCCATGCCGGCAGCCACCACGAAGACCGAAGCGGGCGAGACCAGCCACAGGAATCCGAAAGCCGCGGGCAGAAAGACCGCCGCGATATGGTTGATTGTAAAGGCCACCGCCGCCGTGGGCGCGATATCCTTGGGGTCGGCGATCTTCTGGAAATAGGTTTTCTGGGCGAATGCCAGCGCGAAAAACAGGTGGTCTACGACATAAAGCGCGGCCGCCAGCGCAGCACTCCAGCCGAAGAAATAGATACCCGCATAAGTCGAGAACACAATCATCAAGCCGGTATACTCAAACGCCAGAGCATTTCGTTCGCCGAATTTCGTCACGATCCGGCCCATGAGGGGGGCGAAAATCATGTTGGCAACATAGTTGATCAGGAAAAGACCCGTGACCTCGTGCACCTCGAAGCCAAAGCGCTCGACCATCATGAAGGCCGCGAACACCAGAAAGATCTGCCGCCGCGCGCCCGCCATGAACTGCATCAGGTAATAGAGCCAGTACCGCTTGCGCAGCACCATGTGCCGGTGCTGGATCTCGGGCCCGTCGAACTGCGGATAGGCGACCCAGATGAACAGCGCGACAGCCACGGTGATGCCGCCTCCGGCCATGTAGAGCGTGGCAAAATCCCAGCCGAGCAGCTTCCATGCGATCACGATGCTGCCATAGGCGATCAGCGACGCGCCGGACCCGATCGCCACCATCCAGCCAAGGACCTGCGGCGCGCGCAGCTTGTCCAGCCATTGCAGCTCCATCGATTGCTTGACGGTTTCGTAATAGTGGAACCCGACGCTGGAAATGAACGTGGTCAGCAAAAGGCCCTGAAAACTCGGGAAAAAAGCCGTCACCGCGACGCCCCCGCCCAGCAGGATCAGGCTGATCACGGCCAGCGTCTGCTCGCGGATGAACATAATCACAACGATCACGCCGACCGCCAGAAACCCCGGCACCTCGCGGACCGATTGCAGCCATCCCAGGTCGCTGCCGTCGAAGCCCGCGACATCATGCACGAAATTGTTCAGCAAGGCCGTCCAGGTCGAAAACGCCATAGGCATGACAAAGGCCATCAACGCCAGTAGCGTTACGGGCCTGCGCCAGAACGGCAGATGGCCGGACTCACTTATGGGAATGGATTTCTGCATGCGGCATGGTTAGCGCTGCTTACTGACCTTGGCGAGAGGAAAATGTACGCAGTACGCAAAATCATCAAAAGCAAAAAGCCGCCCCGGATCGGGACGGCTTTGAAATTCTGCGGCGACCGTGGGGGCCGCCAATGCCCGAATGGGCTTAGTTCTTGGCGTAAAATTCGACGACCAGGTTCGGTTCCATCATCACGGGATAAGGAACGTCGGTCAGGCCGGGTGTACGCACGAATTCGACGATCATTTTGGAATGGTCGACATGCATGTATTCAGGAACGTCGCGTTCCTGGCTTCCTGCGGCTTCCAGAACCAGCGCCATTTGCTTGGAGCGGTCACGGATCTCGATCACGTCGCCTTCTTTAACGCGGTAGGACGGGATGTTGACCTTCTGGCCGTTCACCTTGACGTGGCCATGGTTCACGAACTGACGGGCGGCAAAGACGGTCGGGACGAACTTGGCGCGGTAAACGACCGCATCCAGACGGCGTTCCAGCAGGCCGATCAGGTTTTCACCTGTATCGCCGGCAACGCGGACAGCCTCGGCATAAATGCGACGGAACTGTTTCTCTGTCAGATCGCCGTAGTAACCTTTCAGCTTTTGCTTGGCGCGCAGCTGTGTGCCGAAGTCGGACAGTTTGGCCTTGCGGCGCTGGCCGTGCTGACCGGGTCCGTATTCACGACGGTTTACAGGAGACTTGGGGCGGCCCCAGATGTTTTCGCCCATGCGGCGATCGAGTTTGTACTTGGCAGCGGTGCGTTTGGTCACGGCTGGATCCTTTCAATTTTGTCGGCTCACGGGACATCCGCGAACACGGGTTTGAAAGATGCTTTCCTTTCCCTCGACTTGCGCCTCGGGCGACAGGCATCCCCTTGCGGGGGCCACAAACACCAATAAGTCCGCTTGCGCGGATGGGCGGGTTATAAGGATATGGCTCAGGGAGTCAATGGGGTAGCCGCCGATTACGGCAAACCGAGCGCGGACTCAGCCCGGCAGCAAGTCCCGACCAGCTTTGCGAAGGGCGGAATAGACCTCCTGCGCCTCTTCCATCAGTACAGCGTCGAAATTCAGGGTCACCTTCCGGTTCGCGGGCCGAAGCATTTCATTGTCGATTTCCACCCCGCACAAACCGGAGAGTGCCGCGACATAATCGGGATGCTCCGAGGACAGTTCCTCATAGCAGACCGGAAAGGCATTCTCCGCTCCGCTTATTACATCCAGCAGATACCGATATGTATTTATCCACGTTTCCAGCCAGTAGTTACAGTCCGCCGGATCGGTGAATTGGAGGGCACCACTGTCGAAATTATAGCGCAAGTGCGTGGCCCCGAATTCGAAATGGCCAAGCCAGCGCATGTATTTCCGCTCAAAATCCGAAGCGTCCGCAAAGCGGGCATTCTGGGCGAACAGGCTGGCCGCGTGATGCGCCGGCGCCCTGAAAGGCACGATAAAGACACTACGGGGAAAAGCGCGAGTGAGATCGGCAAGTCGAAAAATGTTGTTGTTGTTCTTGCACAGATACCGCTTCTTTCCATAACGGCGACAGACCAGCGCGATATATTTGCCGTATTCCTCCAGCGCTTCCTGCTCGGGCGCATAGGGCCGCAAGTGATCGGGCCGCCG
>JAHEFH010000069.1 GCA_024640245.1 Paracoccaceae bacterium
GCCCGCGATGTCTGGTTCGTCGTCGGCATACCGATCTATTTCCACGCGGTTCTGTCGGATGGATCCGAGGAAGGCGCACGCTTGGCTTTCTTCCTCGTTGGCGGATTCATGGCGGTCTGGATCATCCTTTACGGTGCAGTGCAGGCCAGCGCACCCAAGCTCTTGAGGGCCGCCAGCCTGACGCCGGCCGATACGATACGGGCCGCGCGCCGCTTTGTCTTGATGCTGGTTGCAGTCCCTTCCGGCCTCGCGCTGCTGGCGTGGTGGGCAGGTCAGCCGACCTACTGGCTGAGCGCAGTGCTCGTTATGGGACTGATGGTATTTGGAGCACTGTTCGCGATCAACTCATCGCTTCATTCCTATCTTATCCTGGCATTCACCAACGAACGCCGCGTGACCCTGGATGTAGGCTTCTACTACATGGCCAACGCTGGCGGGCGGCTGATTGGCACGGTTCTCTCGGGGCTCAGTTTTCAAATTGGCGGATTGCCTTTGTGCCTTGCCGCGGCGGCGGCGATGCTGTTGATAAGTTATCTTGGTGTACGGCAAATTGATCTGCGCGAAGAAGACAAAAAGGAAATCACAGCATGAGCCTGTTTGAACGTTACCTGAGCGTCTGGGTGTTTCTTGCCATCGTACTTGGGGTCATCCTGGGCAATCTCGCACCCGGTCTCTTTGCTATTATTGCCGCATCCGAGGTTGCCAGCGTGAACCTGGTGATCGCGGTCCTGATTTGGGCGATGGTCTATCCGATGATGGTGGGAGTGGACCCCGCCTCGCTTAAGGACGTAGCGCGACAGCCGCGAGGCCTGATAATCACCCTAGTGGTCAATTGGCTGATCAAGCCTTTCACCATGGCCATGCTGGGGGTGCTGTTCTTCGAATACGTGTTTGCCGACTTCATCGCTCCGGAAGACGCCACACAATACATCGCCGGCCTGATCCTGCTGGGCGCCGCACCCTGCACGGCGATGGTCTTTGTGTGGTCACAACTAACAAAAGGCGATGCGAACTACACGCTGGTCCAGGTTTCGGTCAACGACCTGATAATGGTGTTTGCCTTTGCGCCCATCGTCGCCTTTCTGTTGGGGGTCACCGATATTCAGGTTCCGTGGGAAACCCTGTTGCTTTCCGTTATGCTGTTTATCGTTTTACCATTGGCGGCGGGACTGATCACGCGCCGCTGGCTGAGAAATGCTGCCGCGATCGATGGTTTCAAGGCACGAGTCAAGCCGTTCTCGGTGGTAGGGCTGATCGTTACGGTGCTGATCCTGTTTGGTCTGCAAGGGCCGAGTGTCGTGGCACAGCCTTCGGTGATAGCATTGATCGCGGTGCCGATCCTGATCCAGAGCTATGGAATCTTCGCCCTCGGCTACGGAGCGGCCTATGCGCTTAGGGTACCTCACCGCATCGCTGCACCGTGCGCCCTGATTGGCACGTCAAACTTCTTCGAACTGGCGGTGGCGGTTGCAATCAGCCTGTTCGGGCTGGAGTCAGGTGCCGCCATGGCAACGGTAGTTGGGGTCCTTGTCGAAGTACCGGTGATGCTGACATTGGTGGCATTCACCAATAAAACGAGAGCTCGGTTCATCCCGATGGACCAGAGACCGATCGAGCACTAACATTCAAACCGTGCCAGATTTAGGGGTCAAGATCAGGATCGGATATGGGAAACAAGCGACACAAGCCCCAAGAGATCGTAGATAACCTAAGATAGGTTAAAGTTTTGACTAGGCAAGGAATGGTACCGATCAATACTATTCGGCAGATCGATATCACAGTGATCAGTCCAAAGAGCCAACAAATTAGTTATAAGAGTAGATGGGGGCATAGGTACTCCCAGAGAGGGATTCCTTAAAAAGGCCCCACAATACAAATCTCATCCAAATGCTGACTATTTGCTGACTACAAATAATCATAATTTCGATAGTTTTAGCTAAGCTATTGATTTTAATGGTGCCCCCACACGGACTCGAACCGCGGACCTACTGATTACAAATCAGTTGCTCTACCAGCTGAGCTATAGGGGCACTTGCGGCGCCTTTTGCTTTAATGAACGGGGAAATGCAACCCTTTTTTGTTGCCCCCGAAAATTCATTTCAAAGAGCGTAACCGGCACATCCGCCAGCGTACCGCATGCCAAGACAACACGGCGGTGCAAACTGTGGCAGCGGCAACTCCCTGATCGGGAAACCGGAGATTTTGCTTGCCCTGCCACCTGAAAAACAGGCATTAAAACGGCACGGTCGGATTGATGATGCAACCTGCGGAGCCCCGCCTTGAAACGCCTGACACGACAGCTTTGGGAAAAGAACAGGTTCGGGCTGATCGCTTTTGTTCTGGCGCTCGCTGTTTCCCTCTTCTTCATCCTGCGCCTTGGCATATTCTGGATCTACTGGTCCGATCCGGCGCATCGGCTGCAGCCTATTGAGGGGTGGATGACACCCGGATACGTCGCTTATTCACATCACGTTCCCAAAGAGGCCGTGATCGAGGCGCTTGGGTTGACGCCTGACGGACATTTCCACAAAACGCTTGATGACATTGCCGAAGAAAGCGGGCGATCGGTCGAAGAGTTGAAAATCCTGCTGAACGCGGTGATTGCCGAGAAACAGAAGGCCGGTGAATGATCGAAATTCTGCTGGAGTGGATGTCGCATTACGGCGTCCTGATTATCGGCGTCACGACCCTGCTGAGTTGCCTTGCCCTGCCCGTGCCATCTTCCTTGATGATGCTGACGGCGGGCGGTTTCATTGCTTCAGGCGATCTGACTGCCTTGCCAGTAATATCCTTCGCTTTTGCCGGCGCGGTATTCGGCGACCAGATCGGCTATCACCTCGGGCGCGGCTTCGGCACAAGAATTCTATCGCGCCTGTCGCGAAACCCCAAACGTGCGAAGCTGGCGCAAAAGGCCACGGATTACCTTCGCAAGCGGGGTACGGTGGCGGTGTTTTTCAGCCGGTGGCTTGTCAGCCCTCTCGGCCCCTATGTCAATCTCGCTGGAGGCGCATCCAGCATGAGCTGGATGAGGTTCTCCTCCGCCAGCTTTACCGGCGAGGCAGTTTGGGTCCTTTTTTACGTATCCACGGGATATGTTTTTGCCGACAGGATTGTCGAAATCAGCAGCTTGCTGGGGAATGCTTCCGGCGCCCTGGCCGCCGGAACCGTGACCATCCTGCTCGGATTCTGGCTGCGGCACAGCTTGCGGTCGGGACAGGCGCGGAAACCCGCTGACAATTCGGATTAGAGCGGGTCTGCCGGGCTAGCGGCTCGACCGCGCCACAATCGCAACAGCGACAATGCTGACCAAAATGACCACGAGTGCGCCAGGCGACGCTCCTTCGATATTCTCCAGCGAGGCAAAGTCATACACATGGGTAGCCAGAGTATTGAACCCGAAGGGGCGCAACAGCAATGTTGCGGGTAATTCCTTTACACTATCGACAAAGACCAGCAGTGCGGCGATCAGCAATGAGCCGCGCACCATCGGCAAGTGGACAAGGATCAGCGTAGAAAGTGCGTTTTTGCCCAGCGAGCGCGATGCCATGCCCATGCTCGGCGTGACCCTGCCGAAGGCGGCATCGACCGCGCCGAAGGAAATCGCGAAAAACCGCACCGAATATGCAAAGATCACCGCGGCGGAGGTTCCGGTGAAGAACAGACCCGGGTCCATGCCGGTCAGATTCAGCACCAGATCGGCGACATGGTTTTCAAAGCTGGCGAAGGGGATAATGATGCCCAGCGCCAGAACCGCGCCCGGCGCGGCATAGCCGACCGTCGTCACCGGCACCAGCAGCCGCGCCAGACGGGATCGTGACAGTCGCGCACCATAGACCAGCACAACCCCCGCCAGAATGGTGATCAACGCGGTCACCGAAGCCACCCAGACCGTCGTAAGGGTGGCCGACCACAGCTTGGGATTAGACCAGAGCTCGACCCGGTCCACGGCATGAGACGCGATGATCAGGAAAGGCATTACGAATCCCAGAACTACGGGGATGGAACAGGCCAGCATTGCGAAGATGCGCGCCACGGCGCCGAATTCCTCGACATGGGGCGCCCGTTTCTGCTTGGTCAACTGGTGAAAGCGGATATTGCGGCGGCTGTATTTTTCCAGCAGAACCAAGCAGATCACAAGTCCAAGGATGACACAGGCGATCTGGGCCGCGCCGCCGACATTGGCGCCCTGCAGCCAGACCGTGAAAATTCCGGTCGTCAGCGTCTGTACAGCAAAGAAATCAACCGCGCCGAAATCGTTCAGCGTTTCCATCATCACGATCGCAACGCCTGCGACGACAGCGGGCCGCGCCAACGGCAGGCCGACGCGCCAGAAACTGGCCAGTCGACCGCAGCCCAGCGCGCGTGACACTTCCAGTGCGCAGGCAGATTGCTCGCGGAACGCGGCGCGCGCCAGCAGGTATACGTAAGGGTATAGCGACATGGACAGAACCAACACCGCTGCGCCACGCGACCGGACATCGGGAAACCAGTAGTCCTTGGACGATTGCCAGCCGAAAACCTCTCTCAGGCCGGTCTGGAATGGACCGGCATACTCCCAGAAGTCCACCAGCGCATAGGCTCCGATATAGGCAGGGATCGCCAAGGGCAGTAGCAGCGCCCATTCGAATATCTTCCGACCGGGAAAGCGGTGCATCACTACCAGCCATGCCGCGCCGGTCCCCATGGCGGCAGACAGGACCGCAACCGACGCCATCAGTAGCAGGCTGTTCCCCAAATAGCGCGGCAGGGTCGTGCGGATCAGGTGCGGCCAGATATTCTCGCTCGGGAACAGCGCCAGCCAGAAGATCGCGCCGACCGGCAGCACGACCAGAACCGCGATGACAAACGCCGCCGTTCCCCAGATATCGGGCAGGCCTCTCACCCGTTTGGGCGGTATCGTATGTGTGGTTTCAGCCATGCCAACGCGATAGCGCAAAGCCGGCTACCTGTCCAGCGACCGGACCTGTCACAATCCTTTGCGGATTACATGCCCAGCGCGTCCTTGTAGACTTCCAGAACAGCTTCTTCCTCGGACAGGACGTGGGGGTCCTTCTTGCGCAATGCGACAAGCTTGCGCAGAGCCTTGGTGTCATAACCGCGGCCTTTGGCCTCTGCCATAACTTCTTTCTGCTGGTCTGCGATGTCTTTCTTTTCCGCTTCCAGGCGCTCGTAGCGCTCAATGAAAGCGCGCAGCTCGTCGGCGGCCACGCGATATGTGATTTGATCGGAAGAATCGTCCACGGCTTTTGTCCTCTACTTAATGGAGCCGTTGTCCTAACTGCTGTCATCGCACAGGGCAAGACCAAGCTTGAGCTTGGGCGGCCAATCGACTAAACCGCGATGAAACGAAGGGGATAAATCATGTTGCTGATCGGTGTCATTACCACATTGCTGGGGCTTGCCGGCCTGATTTACTGCATGTTTCAGGCCTATCGCGCCAAGCGCACCGGATTGCAGGGCGAGGCGCTGACCAATCACCTGCGCCGGCTGGTTGCCGTGAACCTTGCCGCGTTTTTCCTGTCCGCCATCGGTCTGGCGATCGTTCTGGTCGCGATCCTACTCTGATCCCGACCTGGCCATCAGCACCGAGTGTATCATCTTGCGGATCAGACTTAGGTTATCGGGCGTTGAAAATCGGTGATCAGCGCCCTTGATCAGCGCAAGCCGTATGTCGTCACCCTCGGCATGATCAAGCAGGCGCAGAGCAACTGACATGTCTACATCCGTATCCGCTGTGCCTTGCAGCAAACGCACCGGAAAGTTCAGCGGCAACGGATCGCGGAGCACCAATTGCTTGCGTCCGTCCTCGATCATTTTCCGCGTGATAATATAGGGCTCGTCCGAATAGTCCGACGGCAGGGCCACCCTGCCCGTTTCCGCCATTTCCGCTTTCAACGCGTCGGAAAATCCGGCCCACATGCTGTCCTCGGTGAAATCGGGCGCCGCCGCAATTCCGATCAGCCCACAAACCTTGGTCGGGATGGTGCGGGCCACCAACAGGGCGATCCAGCCGCCCATGGAACTGCCCACCAGGATTTGCGGCCCTTCGGTCAGTTCAAATATCGCCGCCATAGCGTCCGCCGCCCATTCGCCGATACAGCCTTCGGTGAAGGTGCCGGAAGACTGCCCGTGTCCGGAATAATCGAACCGCAGGAACGCGCGCCCGGTCTCTTTGGCCCACTCTTCGAGGTACACCGCCTTTGTGCCCTCCATGTCGGAGTGCAGTCCGCCCAGAAAAACAACGCCCGGAAATGTGCCCGCGGTCTTGTGATAGGCAATCCTGCGGCCATCGGTGGTTTCCAGAAAATCGGGCTTTGACATTGGAACTCCTGTTTCGTGTGCTGATCCGGTCTTTGACCCTAACGTCTTGCTACACGATTTCAACCGGCAAGCTTCGCCTGTTCCGCTAACAGTTGACATTCCCCTGCCCTGCGGCCAAATACCGTAAAATAACCACAACCGGGCGTTTCGTAGGCGCCAAACTGAGGAGCCGAAAATGGCCGACATCACCATTACCCTTCCCGACGGAAATCAACGTGTCTATCCCGCTGGCGTCACTTGCGCCGCCGTGGCCGAGGACATCTCTAAATCACTGGCCAAAAAAGCTATTTCCTGCACCATCAACGGCGAACACCGCGACTTGTCGCGCGTCATCGAGGCAGATGCAGACGTCGCGATCCACACCATGCAGGACGAGGCCCAGGCGCTGGAACTGATCCGGCACGACTGCGCCCACATCATGGCCCGCGCGGTGCAGGAACTCTGGCCCGACGTGAAGGTCACCATCGGCCCTGTCATCGACAACGGCTTCTACTACGATTTCGACCGCCAAGAGCCATTTTCCAGCGAAGACCTGACCGAAATCGAAAAGAAAATGCGCGAGATCATCAACAAGCGCGACCCGGTGACCACCGAGATCTGGGACCGCGACCGCGCGATCAAATTCTATGAGGCCAACAAAGAGCCCTACAAGGTCGAACTGGTCGGAATGATCCCCGAGGGTCAGGATATCCGCATGTACTGGCATGGCCACTGGCAGGACCTCTGCCGCGGCCCTCACCTCGCCCACACCGGTCAGGTTCCCGCAGACAGCTTCAAGCTGATGTCCGTGGCCGGCGCCTACTGGCGCGGCGACAGCAACAACCAGATGCTTCAACGGATTTACGGCGTCGCCTTCAAGAACAAGGAAGACCTGCGCGCCTACCTGCACATGCTGGAAGAGGCCGAGAAACGCGACCACCGCAAGCTCGGCAAATCCATGGACCTGTTCCACCTCCAGGAGGAAGCCCCCGGCATGGTGTTCTGGCACCCGAACGGTTGGGCGGTCTACCGCGTTCTGGAAGACTACATGCGCCGCCGCCTGACTGACGCGGATTACAAAGAAATCAAGACCCCGCAGGTTGTCGACCGCAAGCTGTGGGAGGCCTCCGGCCACTGGGACAAGTACCGCGAGAACATGTTCATCACCGAGATCGACGAGGAACATGCCAACGAGAAACGCGTCAACGCCCTCAAGCCTATGAACTGCCCCTGCCATGTGCAGATCTATAACCAGGGCCTGAAATCCTATCGCGACCTGCCGCTGCGCCTGGCCGAGTTCGGATCGTGCCACCGTTATGAAAGCTCGGGGTCCATGCACGGGCTGATGCGGGTGCGCGGGTTCACGCAGGACGACGCGCATATCTTCTGTACCGAAGATCAGATCGAGACCGAAACCGGCCGCTTCATCGGGTTGCTCAGCCGCATCTACAAGGACCTCGGTTTCGAGACGTTCGAGATCAAGCTGTCCACCCGCCCCGAGGTCCGCGTCGGCAGCGACGAAATTTGGGACAAGGCGGAAGCGGCGCTCACCCGCGCCATCGACAATCTGGGGCTACCCTACGAAGTTGATCCCGGCGAAGGCGCCTTCTATGGCCCGAAACTGGATTTCAAACTGACCGACGCGATTGGCCGCGAATGGCAATGCGGCACCTTTCAGGCGGACTTCAACCTGCCCGAACGACTGGGCGCGGAATATATCGGCGAGGATGGCCACAAGCACCGGCCCGTGATGATGCACCGCGCTATCCTGGGGTCCTTCGAACGATTCCTCGGCATCCTGATTGAGAACTACTCGGGCAAATTCCCGCTGTGGCTGGCGCCCCGTCAGGTCGTTGTGGCGTCTATCGTGTCGGATGCTGACAACTACGTTCTGGAAGTTGTTGAAAAGCTGAAATCTTTCGGCCTGCGTGCCGAAGCTGATATCCGCAACGAAAAAATCAACTACAAGGTTCGCGAGCACTCTGTGGGGAAGGTTCCGGTAATTCTGGCAATCGGCAAGAAAGAGGTCGAAGACCGCACAGTTTCGCTTCGGCGTCTAGGCGAAAAATCTTCCGATGTCATTGGCTTGGATGAAACAGTTGAACTTCTGGTGAAAGAAGCGACCCCGCCGGATCTGCGCTGATCGCAATCCCTAACCGACGGGGATGCTGTCCAGCATCCAAAGGATCGTGCTGAGCGTCAGGAACGACAGCACGGTCATCACCAGCATGGCCAGCGCGGCGACGTTCTGCTGGCCATAACGCCCTGCAAGGATCGGGTAGATCGCCATTGTCGGCATCGCCGCCATCAGTATCGCAGCATGTGCGAGCGCGTCATCTCCCACCCCGAACCCGATTGCGGACATTACCAGCAATCCGAGCCAGACGAACAGAGGATGCAACAGAAGTTTGCCCGCGACGACAAAGGGCACCCGAACGTCTATCGCGCCCAAGGGCAACCCCACCAGGGTGCCGCCGATCACCAGCAGAGAAATCGCCGCGCTGGACATTGCAATGATATTAACCGGTTCGCGGATGATATCGGGCAGCGAAATTCCGGAGGCGGAGACAGCCAGTCCCGCAGTCAACGCCAGGACAATCGGGTTCTTGATAAGGCGCCCCGCGATTTGTCTAGCCAAGGTCCAGCCACGGATCGCCCCGCCGCCCGCGCGCTCCGCCATGATCAGCACAAGCGGGATCATTATCAGGTTTTCTACAATCATGTTGAGCGCCAGCGCTGTCGAGGCAATCGCGGGCATCGCCATTAGCAGGATCGGATAGCCGACGAATCCGCTGTTGGCGCAGGACATTCCCATGCCGTCGAATGTGCTTTCGACAGGCTCGGCCCCCAGACCCCTTCGAATCCAGAAATACCCGAAAACGAAGATCGCCAGAGATCCAAGAAGATAGGCGCCAATATATCCGACGTTCACCACCTCGCCGATAGGGCGCCCTGACACCGCCCGGAAGATCAGCGCCGGCAGCGCAAAATTGATGACGTATTTCCCGAATGTCGCCAGTTCCGCGCCCGAAAAAACTGAGGCAAAAACAGAAACGTACCCGATCGCGATCAAGATAAAGACGACACCGGTGATGGACAGGACTTCCAGCATTGAGTGACCTATCCCGCCTTGAGTTGTTTATCCGGAAACTCCGGGTTTGCCTGCACCGAAAGCCGTGGCGAAACGATGTTATGCGGACGGAGCCTTCGATTGTGTTTTTATAGACCCATAGGCCGATACTACAAGACAGTCCAACCGATCCGGGCGCGTCAGGAGTCGCTGTTGCCCGAAGGCGGCAAGCCCAAACGACCGCGGAATCCGTCGAGGCCGTCTTGAACCAGATCAAGAACACCGCCTTGCTCGAACTTTGCCCGCAGGGTGGCATTCAATCCGCCCTCGGTCGACAGGGACTGCAGAGCACCCTCGAATTGGTCCGGCTTCCCGGCATCCAGCCCGTTGAATATTCCGGAAAAAAGCGCGATCATATAGGCTTCGGCCGCTGTCTCATTTCCGGTTTCACCCGCCAGCCAGCCGCTCGCTTCGCGCATCTGGGTCATGACCGCGGACGCCATTGCAGAAGCCGCAAAATGGGCGTTCAGCGCCTGTTCCGTGGATTGCGGCAGGATCAGATTGTCTGCTGCGAACAAAGAAGCGAGCGCCTGCGATTCAGGAAACACGGGCAATGGACAATTGCCTTCCGCGATGAAAGGCAAAGGGATCGTCGTGCAGATATCGCGCGCCGGAGCGCACCAGTCCCGAAGCGCGCCATATGTGACATCCACCATGACAGAAACAACGCTGTGGTCTGGCCGGAACCGCAGACCGGGCAGTACACTTTCGGCAACGGATTTCAGAAGGCACAGAAAGACAATGTCGCTATTGTCCAGAACATCCTGATTTGGCCCTACTGAAACTTCGCCAAACTCTGCCGCCAGACCCCGCGCCGTTTCCGCATTCCGTTCGGAAACAAGAATTCGGTGCCCCTTGCCTGTAAGTCCGCGCACCATTGCGGTCGCAATCTCACCCGTTCCGATGAACCCGATCTGTGCCATTTTCCTAATCCTTCTTCATCGTTTCCAGCAACCAGTCCCGGAACAGTCTCGCCGGGGATGACAACTCGCCCTGTCCCTGCACCAGATAGAATGCTCCCGGAGCCGGACTGCAAATCTCGCAATACGGCTGTAGTAATCCGCGTTCAATCAAGGGCGCCACCAGCCGATTCCATCCAAGCACGACACCGTTGCCTTCTTGCGCCAACTGTAGCGCGATGGAATAGTTGTTGACCTCTTGGCCGGTGCGGATCGGCCCATCGTAACCCAATGCGGAAAACCAACTGCGCCATGTGGTCCAGTTCCGGTCGGGTGCATCCAGATGTATCAGCCTTTCCTGTGCGATCTGTTCAACGTCCGGCGCGCCGCTTCTCGGATAGCTGGGCGCGCAGAGCGGAACCAGAACGTCCTCGAACAACAGCTCCGAACGGTCCTTCGGCGGTTCCGTCGCATATTCGATGATCAGGTCAGGCCTCAAGGGACGCAGAAACTTGCGGTCCTCGACCAATTGGCTGACGGCAACCGAACTGTGTTCGCGCCAGAATCCACCCAACCGCGGCGTCAGCCAGAGTGACGAAACCGAGGTCGTCGCGCCGATCGTCACTGTATCGGGATTGCTTTTGCGGCGCAGGGCGCGCACGCCTTGGGACATGGAGTTGAAGCCCTGTGTCATCGCCTCGAATAAGATCTGGCCTTCGGACGTCAGTTCCACGGACCGGTGCCCACGCTGGAACAGTTTGACGGCCAGCTCCTGCTCCAAGCTCTTGATCTGGTGGCTAACGGCACCCGGCGTCACGTTGAGTTCTCGGGCCGCATCTTTGAATGACCCGAGCCTCGCGGCCGCCTCGAAAGCAGCCAGCGTCGTCAGGGAAGGAAGGTTGTAGTGCCGTAGTGCCATCGGCTCGATATTAAGCCAAATCGCGACGGAAGGGGATATATTTCTAGCCTTCGACAATCGGCTCGATGTATGACGGATCATTGCCTCGGGCACCGTTAATGGCTGTCGACACTCTGTGGCGCTGGTAAAAGATATCCGGCATGCTGACCAGTTTCGCGGCCGGAAGGACCGCTTCCCGATTCAGCCAGTCGCCAAAACCGGACGGTTCGATCACAACCGGTTCGCGATCATGGATTTCTGCCATCCGCTTGCCCGCATCGGTCGTCAGAATCGCGCAGGTTATCAGCCGTTCGCCGCTATCAGGCGCAGTCCAGGCTTGCCAAATTCCGGCAAAGGCGATCAGTTCCACCTTCGCCGCCTGAAAATACCACGGCTCCTTACCCTTGCCTGCGGTCCGGTGCCATTCATAGAACCCGGAAATTGGCACGAGACACCTCCGGGAGGCCGAAGCCTCGCGGAACGCGGGTTTTTCGGCCACGGTCTCGGACCGCGCGTTGATCAGGAGCGGCCCGTCCGTCGGGGCCTTGTACCAGTGTGGAATGAACCCCCAACGCATCGGCGTCAGATAACGCTCACTGTCGAACTCGACCGCAACAGGGATTTCCTGTGTCGGACAGATATTGTAGCGGGGCTCGGTAAAATGGGTTTTTACGTGCCGGACATCAAAAAACCCTGCAACCGCATCGTGGGGTAGTGTCAGTGCAAAGCGTCCGCACATCGGTTTGTTTCCTGAGGTTCATTTCCTGCTGGCCCGCACGGGCAATTCGCTGCATCTTATTCGGAAATCCAAGGAGCCTTCAATGAAATCCCTCTTCCACCTTGCCTATCACGTCACCGATCTTCACGAAGCACGCAAATTCTATGGCGATATACTTGGCTGCGCTGAAGGGCGCAGCACGGACACATGGGTCGATTTCGACTTCTTCGGCCACCAGATTTCGCTGCATCTTGGCAAGCCGTTCGAAACGACAAATACCGGCCATGTCGGCGACCACCTGGTGCCGATGCCGCACATGGGTGTTATCCTGCCGCTCGCCGACTGGCTGGCCCTGGCAGACAAGCTTCAGGCTGCTGGACTGATATTCGAAATACCGCCGGTGATCCGCTTCGCGGGCCAACCCGGAGAGCAGCGCACGATGTTCTTCCGCGATCCGAGCGGCAACCCGATCGAGGTCAAGGGCTTCGCGGATTTCGAGACTGTATTTGCACAGTAAATGCAAAAAGGGCGCGTAAACACGCGCCCTTTCCTGTTTCCGAGTAGGTTACTGGATTGTGATCCGGCCATCCAGATAGGGCGTGTAACCCCCCTGTTCGACCATGTACTCGACCACGACATCGGCCAGATCGGGGCCGAAATCATAGGCCTTCAGCGCGTCCTTGAACATCACATAGCCGTCGCCGCCGTTCCGGACGAAGTTGTTACTCACGACGCCGTACACTTTTTCAGGGTCAAGCGGCGCAAGACTGTCGCCATCCTTGACCATGATGTCGGTGATACGCTCGCCGGTAGCGTTGCCCTTGTTGATGACGAAGGTCATACCGGCAACCTGGGCAAAACGGCCATCCTTGTCGGGATCGTCATATTGCGCGACGGCATTTTCAAGCGCGTCCTTGATCGCCGAGCCCTTGACCTCGAAGGTCGAAAGGGTGTTCTGGAACGGCAGGACGGTATAGACTTCGCCCAGTGTCACCTCGCCCGCATCAATTGAGGAGCGCAGACCGCCGCCGTTCTGGATTGCGATCTGGATGCCCTGATCTTTCACTCGCGCCAACATCGCATCGGCGACCAGGTTGCCCATGGCGCATTCCTTGTAACGGCAGTTCGCACGGTCCCCGTCGATGGCTTCGGCTGCTTGTGCCACGACTTTGTTCCGGATCTCGTTCAGCGGGACTGCAAGCTCTGCGATCCGGTCCTTGGTTCCGGAGTCCTCCGAGACACCCGCATCCATGACCAAAGGCTCGCCAGAGGCAGAAACGAGCTTGCCGGCATCGTCGAAGGTAACGTTCAATTCACCCAGAAACTTGCCGTATGCATAAGCCTGCACAATCGCGGTATCGCCGACCATCGTCGGGTATGGCCCCTCGGCCCGGTCCGACGAGTTGCTAAGGTAGGTGTTGGTATGTCCGCCGACTATCACATCGACGCCGGTCGTATTGGCGGCCACCATCTGGTCGGTATTGTAGCCGGAGTGCGACAATACAATGATCTTGTTGACGCCCATCGCGGTCAGGGCATCGACCTCTGCCTGAACAGAGGTCACCGAATCCTGCGGAATGACTGTCGGACCGGGGCTTGAAATCTCGTCCACGTCTTCGGTGGTCAGACCGATCAGGCCGATTTTCTCGCCTCCACGTTCAATCACCGAGGATTTCTTTAAGACACCCGCCAGCGACGGTTCCGCGGAAACATCCACGTTGGACATCAGCACCGGAAATTGAACCGCATCCATGAACCCGCGCAGCACTTCCGGACCATCGTCGAATTCGTGGTTGCCCACTGTCATGCCGTCATAGGCCAGCTTGTTCATCATCTCGGCTGCGGCCTTGCCCTTGTAATAAGTGTAAAACAGCGTTCCCTGAAACTGGTCGCCGCCATCCACGAGTATCGAGTTGTTGGACCGCGCCCGCGCATCGGCGATCGCCGTCACCAAACGCGCAGACCCGCCGAAACACTTGCCTTCGGTATTGTCATCCGCGCTGCACGGACCATCATATTTGCTTATCGGCTCAAACCGTGAGTGGAAATCGTTGGTATGTAAAATTGTCAGGGAATAGTCAGCCATAGCGACTCCGGTCGAAAAAACCAGCGACGAGACGGTCAACATCAGGTTGGGCAGCTTCATAATACTCTCCATTTTATAAAGATTAGCGACATTTGAGTGCATTTTTCCGAGTCGGGTCAAGTCCCTGCTCGATATCCGCACCAGAACGTTGGGTCCTGAAGACCGATATGGTCAATATAGCCCCGCAGGTGGCATTTCACCTTGACGAGTCACTCTGACGAAAGGCAATTGGGGCCATGCTAATCTATAAGATATTTCGCGCTGCGGAATGGCAGGCATTCCGGAACCAGGGCGCAACTTCAGGCGCGCCTGTGGATATTGCCGACGGCTATATCCATTTTTCGACCACCGAACAGGCCCGCGAAACCGTACGCAAACACTTTGCCCAAGAAACGGGGCTGGTTCTGCTGGCCATAGAGGCCGACCGACTGGCCGACCTGCGCTGGGAACCCTCGCGGGGCGGCGACCTGTTTCCGCATCTCTATGGCGAACTGGATATTCTTGATGTCGTCTGGCATCGGCCCTTGCCGCTCTCGGACGACGGCCACGTCTTTCCGGATGGTTTCGCATGACGTTTCTCGAACGTATTGGACTGGCCGCGCTGCACCGGATCGACCCTGAAACAGGCCATAGCCTGTCGATCGTCGCGCTGAAATGCGGGCTGACACCCCGCGGACCGGCACTGACATCCACACGGTTGCGCACCACGGTCGCTGGGCTGGAGTTACCCAATCCCGTCGGTCTGGCGGCCGGTTTCGACAAGAACGCGACCGCCATCGCTCCGCTGCTGAAGAGCGGCTTCGGCTTCATCGAGGCGGGCTCCGCCACGCCCCTGCCCCAACCAGGCAATCCCCGCCCACGCCTGTTCCGCCTGAAATCCGAGCGTGCCTCGATCAACCGCTTCGGTTTCAACAACGACGGTGCACAGGCGATTGCCGC
>JAHEFH010000070.1 GCA_024640245.1 Paracoccaceae bacterium
GGACTCTTGATAGGACTTCATTATCGGCTTGGCATCGGTGGCGGCCAGACCGGATACTTCCAAAACTCAGCATCAGATTTCCCGTTACGGCCTGGCCTGCGACAGGAGCCACCCGATGACCTTATCCACAGCGGCATTCCTTTCCGAGCCCTCGGGGCGAACCAGGTAAAACCCACTCTGGTCCGCGCCAGTGTCCCGCCACAATTCGACGAGTCTGCCCGTGGCCAGATCAGCTTCGGCCAGCATCAATGGCGCAAGAGCAATACCCTGCCCGTTAGCGGCGGCATCAAGCGCTAGCGCCGTTTGACTGAGTTGCAAGACCCTGCGACGATCCAAACCGTGAGAACCTTGCAGAACATCATCCCAATGCCTGTGACTGTCTTGAACCAAGGGATACCCGGCAAAGGCGCTGATATCCGGTTGCGGGCCGATACTGTCGCCCAGTTCCGGGGCGCTGACGGCACAGAGTTGCAGCGGGGCCAACAACTCTGTGCTCAGATGCTTCCCAAAGGGTGGTCGGCCCTGCCGAATCGCCAACAGAACCCGTGTTGATGCAAAATTGATGACTTTCGAACTGGCTTCGATCTGCAGATCGATATCGGGGTGCGCCCGGGAGAACGCGGCCAACCTCGGAACCAACCACTTAGCCGCAAACGACGGCGGCACGCTGATCACAACCTGCCGGACGTCAGGAATCATATCCCGGGTGGCAGCATCGATGATATTAAGTCCTTTGCGAACCGCCCTGCAATAAGTCTCGCCCTGCGGCGTCAGGGCCAGTCCGCGCGAAAGCCGGTCGAATAACTGCAAACCCAGTTCCGCCTCCAACTTGCGGACCTGTTGCGCGACCGCGCCTTGGGTGATGTTCAGGTCTTCGGCCGCCAGTCTGAAGTTCAGGTGCCGTGCGGCGGCGTCAAAAGCCCGCAATGAATTCAGGTTCGGGTTCCGCATTCTTTTTTCGCAGAGACAGTAGATTTTCTACAGGCTTGTGTCAGTAAGAGTGATTAGTCAAGCCCCATGCAAAATGCCATTTAAACGAAAAACAAACGAAAGAACCGCCATGACATTTGCGTCTGTCCTAATTGCTCCGGCAAAAAACCAAATTTCCTTCGGCATAAAATGGGTGGCTTCGATTATCCAGATCGCCGGATATACCTCCACCGCATTCGGATTCACCCCCTGGAACATGTATTTCTTTTTGGCCGGACTGCTGGGCTGGCTTACGGTCGGCATCCTGTGGAACGACCGGGCGATCATGCTGATCCATCTTGTCGCTCTTTGCGCCATGATTATTGGAATGAACAGCCAAACGGCCCCTACCGGTCTGTGACAAACCAACTAATACAAAAGGCCCCGCGAAAGCGGGGCCTTCCATAAAATCCAGCGAAACGATGCCGCCCTATTCCCCCAGCGACAGGCCGACAAAGCGTGGTTCGCCCTCGCGACGCACCAGCAACAGTACTGACTTGCGCCCGGCTTCCTTGGCTGCATCGAAAGCGGTAGTCACATCCGCCGGTGTCTCGACTTTCTTCTGTCCGACCTCGGCGATCACGTCACCGGCACGGATACCCTTGTCAAACGCATCCGTGCCTTCCTGCACTTCCAGAACTGCAACGCCTGTTGCCGTTTCCTTCAGTTGCAGCTGTTGCCGGATTTCATCGGTAAGTCCAGAGAACGTCATGCCCAGACCTTCAACCGGTTTCTGCTCGTCGGGTTGAACCGATGCAGGCAGGACCTCTGCCTGTTCGGCGTTTTCCCGGCGGCCGAGAACGACTTTCAGCGTGACGGTTTTGCTATCGCGGAACACCACGACGCGAACGGCCTTGCCGACCTCGGCATCCGCAACCATGCGGACTAGCTCGCGGGTATCCGATACATCTTTGCCATCAAAGGTCAGGATCACGTCACCAGCGAGCATGCCGGCATCCATTGCGGGGCCTTCAGGTACTGAACTGACCATAGCGCCCGCCACCTTCTCCAGACCCAGCGCCGATGCCATGTCGGGGTCTACATCCTGTATGCGGACACCCAGCCAGCCGCGACGCGTTTCACCGAAGTTCTGCAACTGGTCCACGACGCGCGTGACTACATTGGACGACATCGAAAAGCCAAGGCCGATCGAACCGCCATTAGGCGAGATGATCGCAGTGTTAACGCCGATCACCTCACCGTCCATGTTGAACAGAGGCCCGCCCGAGTTACCACGGTTGATTGCGGCGTCGGTCTGGATGAAATCGTCATATGCGCCCTGTAAAGAGCGTTTCCGCGCCGAAATGATCCCGGCAGATACAGAGAAGCCCTGACCCAGCGGGTTTCCGATGGCCAGAACCCAGTCGCCTACCCTCGATACATCGCTGTCACCGAAGGAAACATAGGGTAGCGTTTCGTCCGCCTCGACCTTCAGCAGGGCGATATCCGTTTTCGGGTCAGTCCCGATCAACTTGGCGTCGAGCTGCCTGCCATCGAAGAAATCGATTACAATCTCGTCTGCGCCGTCTATTACATGGTTGTTAGTGACGATAAAGCCGTCCGCCGATATGATGAAACCGGAGCCCAGAGCAGTTGTGCTGCGTGGCCGGTCCTGCGGAGGGTTGCCGCGATCCAGAAAATCGCGAAACAGGTCTTCGAAGGGGGAGCCCTCAGGAACTTGCGGCGAAATTCCCGGCCCCCGGCGCATGACTGTCGTTGTGGTGGTGATATTGACCACCGCCGGGCTGAGTTTTTCAGCCAAATCGGCAAAGCTGTCCGGCGCGCCGCGGGCCGCCGCTGATACCATCTGCGCCATCAGCAAGGCCAGCACCAGAAAGGCACCTACGAAAATGGTCTGGTAACGGTCAGTTGGGTTGTGTTTGGAAAAAACGAGCGCTTTCACGATCAAACTCCTTTAGGTGCTGCATCCCGAAAAGGGGGCTATTCCTTTCACCCCTCAGGATGCATTATTTGTTACATGTGCCGGACATTGCAACCAAATCGCTGGAACTGCATTTCAATTCGCTGTGAACTCAGCGTGTCTTGCAGAAATCCGCCGGTCACATACCGGTTTTGGCGATCGCAACCAGAAAAACGCCAAGCGCGACAATGCCGAGACCGATATTGCGCCTCTGAGCAAGCGTCAGTTTTCGCAACACTTCCAGCAGATCTTCGAAACGCAGAGGGGCTAGTGCAAGCACCAGCCCCTCGATTACTGCCATGATTCCAATACCGAGCAGCAGCTCATAGATCATCTTGCGTTGTCCGATTTCAGATAGTCGAAAAACTCGCTGTCCGGCGAAATCACAAGGGTCGAATTGCTGCCCTGCAACGATTTTTCATAGGCTGTCAACGACCTGTAGAACGCGAAGAACTCCGGATCACGGCCAAAGGCCTCGGCAAAGATAGCGTTGCGTTGCGCTTCGGCTTCACCGCGGATGATATCGGATTGCTTCTGCGCCTCCGATACGGTTTCCACAACCGTCCGGTCGGCGGTGGCACGAACCCGTTGCGCGGCCTCGTTACCGCGGGCGATCTCGTCGGCTGCCTCGCGTTCGCGTTCCGCCCTCATACGGTCGAAGGTCGCTGCAAGGTTCTGCTCCGGCAGGTCTGCGCGCTTGATACGCACGTCGACGATCTCGACGCCCAGCGTGGCCGCTTCGGACCGCGCACCGTCGCGGATCTGGTTCATCAGGGCAACCCTGTCGGCCGACAGAACCGCGCCAGAGGTCACACCGCCCAGAACTTCGCGCAACTGTGCAATCAAAATCCGTTCCAGACGATCCTTGCCACCGTCAATTCCGCTGGCACCTACGGCACGGCGGAACTGTTTCACATCGCTGATGCGCCACCGGGCGAATGCATCGACAACAAGACGCCGGTCATCCAGTGGGGTCACCTCGGAAGGCTGCGTATCCATCGGCAGGATGCGATCATCGTATTTGACGATTTCGTGGATCACCGGCACTTTGAAATAAAGCCCCGGGTCACTGATTTCGGCCGTCACCTCGCCGAACCAGAGCCTGAGAACCTTCTCACGTTCGTCAACGATATAGATCGAGGACACTGCAACAGCACCCAATACGATCAGGATGGGCAGAAATAAGGCTGATTTCTTCATTATTTTGTCCCCTAATTACCAGTCGTACCGGACTTAACGGTCGATTTTTTCAGTTCGTTCAGCGGCAAATAGGGCACTACACCCTGACTGCCAGAGGCGTTCTCGTCGATGATGATCTTGTCTACACCGCTGAGCACGCGTTCGAGCGTTTCAATATAGAGCCGCTTGCGGGTCACTTCCGGCGCCTTCGCGTATTCATCGTAGACGGCAACGAAGCGGGATGCTTCACCCTGCGCCTGATTGACTGTCTGGGCGCGATAACCTTCGGCCTGCTCCAGCAACCGCGCGGATTCACCGCGTGCTTGGGCAACAACCGTGTTGGAATAGGCATCAGCCTGCTTTTCCAGCGTATCGCGTGTCTGCTCCGCCGCCTGCACTTCGCGGAAGGCATCGATCACTTCACGCGGAGGGTCGGCTTTGTCGAAGTTGATACGAACGATATTCACGCCACTGTTGTAGCTGTCGAGCGTCGCCTGGATCAGCGCCTGCAAATCCGCCGCGATCACGCCGCGGTCGCGGTTCAGGATCGGCGACAGGTTGGAACGTGCGATAATCTCGCGCATCGCGGATTCCGACACGGCGCGGATGGTGTCTCGTGGCTCTGCCAGATTGAACAGAAAGCGCTGGGCGTCGCTGATATTCCAGACCACCTGAAAATCGATGTCCACGATATTCTCGTCGCCGGTCAGCATCAGACCCTCGTCAGAGCGCGATCCGCGGCCAACGCCGATGTCTTCGGTGTTTTCCCGCGTTACCGGCAAGATTTCCTTGGTCACAACCGGCCAGGGGGCAAAGTTCAAGCCCTCTTCGCCGGTTTGGTAATATTTACCGAGGAACAGTTCGACCGATTGCTCTGACGTATCAACGCGATAGAACGAACTGAAGGCCCACAGACCGACCACAGCTATCAGGATCAGTATAACGCCACCCCGACCGACGCCGCCTCCGCCCACGTCCGAAGGGCCGCGTCCATTGGTTGAACCGCCACCTTTGCCGCCCATCAGAACACGCAGGCGCTCCTGACCTTTTCGGACAATCTCGTCCAGTTCGGGAATCGGAGGCTGTCCGCCGCCGCTGGGAGGCTTGCGTCCCCCACCTTCGTTTCCTGAACCGCGGTTTCCACCGCCGCCGCCCCAAGGGCCTCCCGAGTTATTGCTTGGCATAAATTAACGTCCTTTCTGGATATTCCAGCTTACCTATCACCTACGTGGCGTGTTTTGTCAAAAATTCAACCGTCAGAATGCGCTAACTTCGCACTGGGTCGCGCATTGTGACCAGTTCTTCGGCTGCGGTTGGATGAACCGCCATGGTCCGATCGAAATCTTCCTTGGTGGCACCCATTTTTATGGCGATCCCGACCATCTGGATCATCTCGCCCGCGGCGGAGCCGACGATATGGCAACCCAGCACCTTGCGGCTGGCCTTGGAGACGATCAGCTTCATCATCATGCGCTCCGGATTTTCCGCCAGCGTATGCATCATCGGACGGAAGGTCGACTGATAGACCTCGATGTCCTCCTGATCCCGCGCGTCCTCTTCCGACAGACCGACGGTACCGATCTCGGGTTGGGTAAAAATCGCGGTCGGGATCAACTCGTGATCCACCGGAGTGGCATTTCCCTTGAACACGGTCTCGACAAAGGCCATGGCCTCGCGGATCGCCACGGGCGTCAGGTTCACGCGATCAGTCACGTCACCGACGGCGTAGATCGACGGCACCGAAGTCTGGGAGTATTTGTCTACGACGATCTCTCCACCACGCCCCACCTCCACACCGGCCTTTTCCAGACCCAGCCCCTTGGTATTGGCCTTGCGTCCAGTGGCAAAAAGGATCGTATCGACCTCGTAATCCCGTCCGTTGGTGCATCGGACCAGTAGGCCACTGTCTGTCTTTGTGATCTTGACCACGTCCGTACCGACATGAAGCGCAATGCCCTTTTCACGCATCTCGTCTGCGACATGGCCACGGACCTCGCCATCGAAACCCCGCAAGATCTGCTCTCCGCGATAAAACTGGGTGACCTTGGCCCCCATGCCGTGCAGGATGCATGCGAACTCGCAGGCGATGTAACCGCCGCCCACCACCATCACCCGCTTCGGCAGGTCATCCAGGTGAAAAATCTCGTTCGAGGTGATCACGTGTTCCGCGCCCTCGACGTCCGGAACGAAAGGCGCTCCGCCGGTGGCTACCAGAATATGCTTGGCGCTGTAGGTCTGCCCAGTGGACAATTGGACGGTATGCGGGTCGGAGATGACCGCGCGGGCCTCGAACAATTCAACGCCGACCTTTTCCATATTCGCCTGATAGGCACTTTCCAGGCGTGCGATTTCCTTGTCCTTCGCAGCGATCAGTTTCGACCAATCGAAAGTGGTTTCGCCCACGCTCCAGCCAAACCCTTTGGCGTCCTCGAATGTCGTCGAAAACTCCGAAGCATAGACCATCAATTTTTTCGGAACGCATCCGCGGATAACGCAGGTGCCGCCCCATCTGTATTCTTCGGCAATCGCAACGCTTGCGCCAGCCAAGGATGCCATGCGCGCAGCCCGAACCCCGCCCGAACCGCCGCCGATGACGAAAAGGTCATAATCGAAACCCATAGATCACCCCCCTTTATCCGGCCAGCGCCGCCAACAGGGCAGCTTCGGCTTCTAAATCAATTTCTTCCACTTGCCAGTCGTCACGGCCCGCAAATTGTGTTTCCAGCCTCCCGTCGCCGTGACCGACAACAACCGCATCGGCAATTCCCAGGAACAACCCGTGCTCCACGACACCGGCAATGGTCGCAAGTTTTGCAGACAAGCTATGTGGATCGCCAATTTTTTCCAGATGCAAATCCAAAATATGGTGTCCCTCGTCGGTCACAAGCGGTTGATCACCGGCCATACGCACAGTCACCCGCCGCCCTCGGACATTCTGATCCGCCAGCAATTCCGAGACCAGACGTTGCGTGGTTCTGAAGCCGAAACGAACGACCTCGACCGGCAGGGGAAACGCGCCTAAAGCGTCGACACGCTTACTCTTGTC
This sequence comes from Paracoccaceae bacterium, assembly GCA_024640245.1. Taxonomy (GTDB): domain Bacteria; phylum Pseudomonadota; class Alphaproteobacteria; order Rhodobacterales; family Rhodobacteraceae; genus Amylibacter. Next base: position 7,116 of record JAHEFH010000070.1, read on the forward strand.
GGTGATCACCACCATTTTATCCGACGCTGTGGCGACAATCTTTTCCTGCAACAGCGCCGCGCCGCCGCCCTTGATCAGGTTCAGCGCCGGATCGAATTCGTCAGCGCCGTCGATTGTCAGATCCAGTTGCCCGACCTCGTCCAGACCCCGTATTTCTATTCCAAGAGAAGTTGCCAGTTCCGTTGTGGCATAAGAGGTCGCGACAGCCGTGAAATTCAGCCCTTGTGTCCGCTTGGTGTGGGCCAGCAACTTTACCAGCCATGCGGCCGTCGATCCGGTGCCGAGGCCGAGTTTCATATCCGGTTCCACGAAGCGCAAAGCGCCCTTGGCCGACAGGAATTTTCCGATTTCCGCAGGTGACAGGTTTCCGCTCACGAGGCCGCTCCTTTTTTTGTTGGCGCTTTATAGGAAGATTCCCCCGCAGGAGCGAGGCTGAATCGGGTTATTTCGCGTCCAAACTCAGAGTTTTTGACCGCAACGGCGAAAACGTTGGGATATTGTCGCTTTCATCGCCTGCAATAGACCCGGAAAATGTGCATAAGAGGCGATCGACAGGTTTTAACGGTGACGTCCATGTTTCTCAGCATTTTCGAAATATTCAAGATCGGCGTCGGCCCGTCGAGTTCCCACACCATGGGTCCGATGGTCGCCGCCGGCATGTTTCTGGACGAAATCAAGGCAAAGGGGCTGACGCCGGCCCGCCTGTCCTGCCGTTTGCACGGATCGCTCGCCTTCACCGGCAAGGGCCACCGCACGGATTGGGCGTCGATCCTCGGCCTGGCGGGGTTCAGCCCAGACCACTTTGACGCGGCCAAGGCCAAGGAGTCGCAAAAAATCATTTCCGAGACGCACACGATCCGTCCGCCCGGCCATTCCGCCTATACCTTCAATCCCGAAACCGACCTGATATTCGATTACGACACGGCGCTGCCGCACCATGCCAACGGGATTGGCTTTTTCGCCTATGATGCGGACGGAAAAACCGTGCTTGGCCGGAACTATTACTCGATCGGCGGCGGCTTTGTAAAAACCGAAAAGGAAATGCAGGGCGACGATGCTGTCGTAGGCCATGTCGTTACGGTGCCGAACCCGTTCAAGAGCGCCAATGAAATGGTTTCGATGGCAGAAAAAGCCGGCAAATCCATCGCCGAGATCAAACGCGAAAACGAACTGTCCCAGCGAACTCACGACGATCTGGACGCGGGGATACAGAAAATCTGGCGCGTGATGAACCATTGCATTGATGCCGGATTGTCAGAGGAAGGCATCCTGCCGGGCGGTTTGTTCGTCAAGCGTCGCGCCAAGTTCATCCATGACAAGCTGGTCGCAGAGCGCGGCAAGAATATTCAGGCGCCTCACATCATCAACGACTGGATCGCCACCTATGCAATGGCAGTGAACGAGGAAAACGCCGCCGGCCATCAGGTTGTAACTGCGCCGACCAACGGCGCTGCCGGCGTCATTCCGGCCACGCTGAGGTATTACCTCGACCACGTCCCCGACGCCGATCCGGCCCAAATCTCGGAATTCCTGCTCACTGCCGCCGCGATCGGCGGATTAATCAAGACCAACGCCTCGATTTCCGGGGCAGAAGTCGGTTGTCAGGGTGAAGTCGGATCGGCCGCCGCCATGGCCGCCGCCGGTCTCTGCGCCGTCCTTGGCGGCACGCCTTCCCAGGTTGAGAACGCGGCGGAGATAGCGCTGGAACATCACCTGGGCATGACCTGCGACCCTATCAAGGGGCTGGTTCAGGCGCCCTGTATCGAACGTAACGGTCTGGGCGCGATCAAGGCGGTCTCTGCGGCCTCGCTATCCCTGCGTGGTGACGGCAAGCACCTCGTGTCGCTGGATGCCTGCATCAAGACCATGCTCGAAACCGGTCTCGACATGAACGAGAAGTACAAGGAAACCTCGAAAGGCGGACTGGCGGTTAACCTGCCTGCGTGCTGACGAAACCCTCGACCACTGATTCCAGATAGCTCAGCGGCAGAATCACCAGCATCGCGCCGCTGACCTCGTAGAGGTGTACCGCATCGCCTGTCGCCCGATTCGAAGTGGCGGTTTGCATGTGTGGTTCAAACACATGCGGGTCCAGAGGCCAGTGCAACCCGTGGCTCTTGCCCCGGCTTTCGCGCATCGGAAAAAGGGAAACGCGGTCTCCTGCCTGTGCCTTGATCTGCAGATCGTGCGGAGACAAGAAACAAATATCCTCCTCGCCCACTAAAATCGCGCGTTTATCGGGAAATTTCGACAGTGCGTTCATTGCCGCCAAACTGTGATCCAATCGCTGGCCCAGAAACCCCATACAGATAGCGATTTCCTCTGGCGCGTGGGCCAGAACCTTTTCGAAGTCAGTGCTGTTCTGGTCAAGGTCGAGAATAACCGGACAGGAAAGTTGCGCCAGTGTATCCGGCGTGATCGAATCCATATCGCCAACGACAGACAGCGGTTCCAATCCCATCGCCACAGCCGTGTTTGCGCCGCCATCGGCACAATACAGCTTCGGCGAGAGGCGCAAGGCCAACGCCATGACCTGCGAATCGACTGCCGCACCGCCTAAAAGCGTCGCGATACCGGACCTGCTTGTTTTCATAGAGATATTACCCAAAATGCCACATTCCCACCTTAATCTAGCAATTCTCGCCTCAATTAAACCCATATTATGATCATTATTTAGGGTGTTGCGTGCGACGGGCGCGCAATTCCTGAGGTTGAAAGTGAGCGGTTCGGTATAATGAGCGAAAAGACTCGCCGCATAAGAGTTGAATTCGGACCATTCAGAATTGTTCTGGAAGGTTTCGATAGCGCGTCCGACGGCGTGGAAATGGCAGTTCAGCTAATCAGGAACCTGTCGGCCAAAAAGTTGGCTCCCGGCCCCGCCGAGCAACCGGTTGCCGGGAATGGTGGGCTGCAAGCGCAACCGCAAGAAGCGCACCCCAAGCCGGAGAAGCCTCTTTTGTTGCAAGAAGATGCGCGCGCCGGCAACGAAAGTGCGAAAGCGCCTGAATTCCACACCATACGACTCGATACCGGCGGCAAATCGTTCGATCCCGACAGCGACAATTCGTGGCGCGCGGACATAGAGCGGTTGGAAGCAAGCGCCCAAAGGGCCGTTAAAACGTTAACCGGTAGCCACGATTCCCCGGGGTCTCCGCAGGCGGGGTCAGTTTCGAAAACCCCTTCGCCGGAATCGCATGGCGAAACGCTGGGAACCGGCACCGGCGACACCGGAAGGCGGAGCCTCGCACAGGACGGGCAAGGAGCGGAGCCCGCCACCCCCGAAACTGAAACCGATAGTTTTTCACCGCGTGTCGTTGCCAACGCCGACATACAACCGGGCGACAGCGATCCAGATACTGGCGGTGGCCTCTCCATTCAGGAAAATATGGACATCAACCGTCGAGCGATCGAGCAGGCGGCCGCGGAAAGAAACCGTCACCACAACCATCCGGATGGTATGAGCCATGACTATCTTGCGATGGAGGACAAGGCGATCGACAGGTTGCTGGAAACCACCAACGCCCTGCTTGAAACTGACGACCACACGCGCAAGAACCAGTCTCTGGACAGACTCAAGGCAGCCGTTGTCGCCACCGAGGCCGAACGCAGGATCAGGGTCAAAACCGCAACCGGAACTGTCACGCTCGATTTCGACGAAAAGGGCGGCACGCGGCGGCCGGTAGCCGATCTGCTGACAACACCGAATATCGATCCGGAAAAGCGCCGGCAAAGACTGCAGGATTACCGACAACTCATCGCCGAGCACAAAAAGCGCACCTAGACTTTCGTTATACTGGCTGCGCTAGGGCTTTGCGTCCGGATTCTCTTTGCCAATTCCGCGAAATACGAACTTGAAGGGTAGCACCCAAAGTACTCCCAGCAGGATGTAGATGAGAGACTCCAGCAGAAACGGCAGACGCGGCAAGGCGTTCAGGATGGTCACGCAGACGACGATATATACCGGCAAACCGACCAACAGGATGATCAGCGACCAGCGCCGCCTAGCCTTGTAGGAAAGCGCCATCAGTCGGCAAACGGGTCGGTTACCAGAATGGTATCCTCGCGCTCCGGCGAAGTCGACAGCAATGCCACGGGGCATTCGATCAACTCTTCAATACGACGCACGTATTTGATCGCGGCTGCCGGCAAATCGGCCCAGCGACGCGCGCCAACTGTGCTCTCGGTCCAGCCTTCCATGGTTTCATAGACAGGTTTCACGCGTGCCTGTTCGTCGGCCGCTGTCGGAAGATAGTCAAGCGTCTTGCCGTCCAGTTCATAGGCAACACAAATTTTCAGTTCCTTCAAGCCGTCCAGCACGTCCATCTTGGTCAGCGCGATGCCCTTCATGCCGCTGGTGGTGCAGGTCTGGCGCACCAGAACCGCGTCAAACCAACCGCAGCGACGTGAGCGGCCCGTTACAGTGCCCTTCTCTCGTCCGACTGTAGCCAGATGCTGGCCAACTTCGTCGAACAACTCGCAGGCAAAGGGGCCTTCGCCGACACGCGTCGTGTAGGCCTTGACGATCCCCAGTACAAAACCGACGGCTCCGGGGCCCATACCGGTTCCGGTCGCGGCCATGCCGGCCAGTGTGTTGGACGACGTGACGTAGGGATAAGTGCCGTAATCGACATCCAGCAGCGCGCCCTGCGCGCCTTCGAACAGGATACGCTCGCCTTTTTTGCGGCGTTCCGCCAGCACCTTCCAGACCGGAGCCGCGTATTTGAGAACCTGCGGCGCAATTTCCACCAGCGCCGCTTTCAGCGCGGCGCGATCAATCTCGGGTTCGCCCAGACCGCGGCGCAACGCGTCGTGATGCGCCAGCAACCGGTCGAGGCGGGAGTCCAGCGTCGCTTCGTCGGCCAGATCGGCAACGCGGACGGTGCGGCGTCCAACCTTGTCCTCATAAGCCGGACCGATACCGCGACCCGTGGTGCCGATCTTGGCCTTGCCTGCGGCTTCCTCGCGCAGTTTGTCCAACTGCCAGTGCACCGGAAGGATCAGGGGCGTGTTTTCCGCGATCATCAAGTTTTCGGTGTTGATCTCGACGCCCATGTCGCCAATGCGCTTGATTTCATCAATGAGCGCCCATGGGTCAAGCACCACACCATTGCCGATAACCGCCAGTTTGCCCTTGCGCAGAATTCCCGATGGCAGCAGCGACAGCTTGAATACATTGCCGTCAATAACCAGGGTGTGTCCGGCGTTGTGTCCGCCCTGAAATCGCGCGATCACATCGGCGCGTTCCGACAGCCAATCCACGATCTTGCCTTTACCCTCGTCGCCCCACTGAGCTCCGACCACTACCACATTCGCCATTTAGGGATTCCTTTGCGTGAAAACTCCGCTGACCTCTATAGCCAAGGCGCAGGGCGGGGGAAACCGGAAATTTGGCGGAAAGCCGGACCCGCCCATATCGGCCTCGCCACTCTCTTCTGCGAATCGTTCCCACAACAGTTTCGCGACCTATTCGGCAATTGACCCACCATACTGCCCCAATCCATCAATAGAAAAACTATACTATCGACAACCCCGCACCGATTGATTAGACAACGCCGTGCTTGAAACTATCCGCCAAGGCCCGAACTTATGCAAACCGTAGTCCTCGTTATCCACCTAATCCTCGCCCTGCTTCTGATCCTCGTTGTTCTGCTGCAGCGGTCCGAAGGCGGTGGGCTCGGCATGGGTGGCGGCGGTGGCGGCGGTGCCATGACCGGACGGTCGGCGGCCAATGCCCTGACCAAGGTAACATGGATTATCGCCGGCGGTTTCCTGATCACATCCTTGTCACTGACCATCATAGCCGCGCAAAAAGCGGATTCGGATTCGGTTCTCGAGCGCATTGGAACCGATACTGGAACTGCTCCGGTTACGGCACCCGCACCGGCTGGACTTGACGGCAACCTGCTGCCGCCATCTGCGACCGATGGTCCTGCCCTGCCTCCGAAGGCCGAGTAAACGCCTGACTTCACCGCTAGTTATTGTGACATTTTGCACAAAAACCACAGCATCTAGCGTTTGAGGTCTTGTCAGAATCCCGCAATTCGGATACTAGTCAAATCCCGTGATAGTGGGCCAAATCAAGGTCGATTCTGGCCTATAACAAGTATAATTCACGGGGGTGCCGGGCACGATGGCGCGATATGTTTTCATTACTGGTGGTGTTGTTTCCTCGCTCGGCAAAGGCCTCGCCTCGGCAGCTCTGGGCGCACTGTTGCAAGCCCGCGGATATTCCGTCCGCCTGCGCAAACTTGACCCCTACCTGAACGTCGATCCGGGCACGATGTCGCCCTTCGAGCATGGCGAGGTGTTCGTCACCGACGACGGCGCGGAAACCGACCTCGACCTTGGCCATTACGAGCGTTTTACAGGCGTTGCCGCAAGGCAAAGCGATTCCATCTCTTCCGGTCGGGTCTATTCCACCGTTCTGGAAAAAGAACGCCGCGGCGACTATCTGGGCAAAACGATCCAGGTGATCCCCCACGTTACGAACGAGATCAAGGACTTCCTCGCCATCGGCGACGACGAGGTCGATTTCATGCTCTGCGAAATCGGCGGCACCGTCGGCGATATCGAGGGTCTGCCGTTTTTCGAGGCGATTCGACAGTTTTCGCAAGACCGCCCGCGCGGCGAGTGCATTTTCATGCACCTGACCCTGTTGCCCTTCATCAAAGCCTCCGGCGAGTTGAAAACCAAGCCGACGCAGCACTCCGTCAAGGAACTGCGCTCGATCGGCATTGCGCCCGACGTTCTGGTTTGCCGGTCCGAAATGCCGATCCCCGAAAAGGAGCGCGCAAAGCTGGCGTTGTTCTGTAACGTCCGCCCCGACAGCGTGATTGCCGCGCAGGACCTTGCCTCGATCTATGACGCGCCGCTGGCCTATCACAACGAAGGCATGGACCAGGCGGTTCTGGACGCGTTTGGTATCAAACCCGCGCCGAAACCCAAGCTCGATGTCTGGGAAGATGTGTCCGACAGGATCCACCACCCCGAAGGCGTCGTAAATGTCGCCATCGTCGGCAAATACACACAGCTGGAAGATGCCTACAAATCCATCGCCGAGGCTCTGACCCACGGCGGCATGTTCAACCGCGTCAAGGTCAAGGCGGAATGGATCGACGCCGAGATATTCGAGAAAGATGACTCCGATGTCGCCGCCTATCTGGAACCGTTCGACGCGATCATCGTGCCCGGCGGCTTTGGCGAGCGCGGCACCGAAGGTAAAATGAAAGCGGCCCAGTTCGCCCGCGAACGCAAGGTTCCCTACCTCGGCATCTGCCTAGGCATGCAAATGGCTGTGATCGAGGCGGCCCGCAATCTGGCCCACATCAAAGACGCAGGCTCCGAAGAATTCGACCACGAGGCCGGGCAGAAACGCTTCACGCCCGTGGTTTACCACCTGAAAGAGTGGATGGAAGGCAACCGCACCGTTCAGCGCGCCGTCAGCGACGACAAGGGCGGCACCATGCGGCTCGGCGCCTACAACGCCACCCTGAAAGAGGGCAGCCGCGTCGCCAAAATTTATGGCACGACCTCGATCTCGGAGCGCCATCGCCACCGCTATGAAGTCGATACCAAGTACCGCGACCAATTGGAAAAATGCGGCCTGATCTTTTCGGGCATGTCACCCGACGGTCGCCTGCCGGAAATCGTCGAGTTCAAGGACCACCCGTGGTACATCGGCGTCCAGTTCCATCCCGAACTGAAGTCCAAGCCGTTCGAACCGCACCCGCTGTTCAGGGATTTCGTCCGCGCCGCGCTGGAGCAAAGCAGGCTGGTTTAGGCA
>JAHEFH010000071.1 GCA_024640245.1 Paracoccaceae bacterium
TGACCATCTATCTGGTCTGGAGCTTTGTGGGGTTTGTCGATGCCCGTGTCCTGCCATTCCTGCCCGCGAAATACAACCCGGCCAACTACGTAGATATCCGCGGCATGGGACTGGTGGTCTTTCTGGTATTCACCACCTTCGTCGGCGCACTTACCAAGGGCCTTTTCGGTCGATCGCTGGTGCGCATGGCTGAAAGCATCGTGGACCGCATGCCCATTGTGCGTTCGATTTACAACGGGCTGAAACAGATCGTCGAGACGGTGTTCAGCCAGTCCAGCAAGTCTTTCGAAAAAGCCTGTCTGGTAGAGTACCCGCGCAACGGAATATGGGCCATCGCCTTCGTCTCGACAGAGGCAGGCGGCGAAGTTTTGAAACGGACTGGCAAAACAGATGTGTTGAGTGTTTTTCTTCCGACCACTCCGAACCCGACTTCGGGTTTTCTGCTGTTCGTCCCCAGATCCGAAGTTGTCATGCTGGATATGGATGTCGAGGAGGCCGCAAAGCTGATCATTTCCGCCGGTCTGGTAATTCCGCCAACCAAGGAAGAAAAAATGAAGAACGCCGCAAAGACTGCCCGCGTCAAGCAGTCCGCAGCACCCCGCCGTAAAGCCGGCTCCTAGAGAATTTTCATATGGTCACCGCAGCATTGACCGGATTTTTTTCCGGATTGTCCCTTATTGTCGCCATCGGTGCGCAAAACGCTTTCATTCTTCGTCAATCGCTGACCGGCAACCATATCTTTGTAGTCTGCCTATTTTGCGCACTGTCCGACGCGATCCTGGTCATTGCCGGCGTTCTGGGGTTCGGCGCGGTCGTAATGGCTTTTCCCGCCTTGCCGAAGATACTCGCGGTTGCGGGGGCCGTCTTTCTGACAGGCTACGCGGCTTTGCGTCTTCGCGAAGCCTGGCGCGGCGCCTATCACATGGAATTGCAGGGCGATAAACCCGGACTGCGGAAAGTCCTGGTGACGCTGGCGGCGGTTACATGGCTGAACCCGCATGTTTATCTGGACACTATGGGTCTGCTGGGCGCGATTTCCGCCCAGTTTGAAAGCGGAAACCAGCGCGCGGTCTTTGCGATTGCAGCCTCTGCCGCCTCGTTCGCGTTCTTTTTCTCTCTGGGCTACGGCGGACGCTTCATTGCACCTGTAATGCAATCAGTACGGTCTTGGCGTATTCTGGATACCGCAATCGCAGCGATCATGCTTTCGATTGCGGCATCCCTATTAAGAACGCTGGGCAACTAGCGACTACCTTAATTGGCCTGTTCGACCCACCAGACATCCGGTAGAAAACCAAGCCAATCGCCGTACATCGGGATCGTCTTCGGGTAATGCAATTCCGCTTTATGGGCGATCCTTGATACGTCGGAATACCAGAACGGAATTACGTAACGACCCGAGGTCAGTATCCGGTCGAGGGCCTTGACCGAGGCCCGAAAATCTTCCTGGCTCTTGGCGCTCAGCATGGCCTGTATCATGGCCTCGGCAGCGGGGCTGTTCATCCCCATATAGTTCCGAGACCCCGGTTCAGTAACGCCCTGTGCGCCCCAATAGAGCATCTGTTCGTTGCCGGGCGACAGGGATACTCCGCGCCGGTAATACGTCATGTCGAAGTCATAGACGTTCGACCGTTCTTTGTATTGGGCGCTATCCACGACGGTAATTGTTGTCTGGATGCCGAGACGCGACAGCGCATCGACATAGATATTGGCGATCGCCTCGTTTTCCGTGGAACCGGCACTTAGCAGTATATCGAACCTGAACTCCTGCCCGTCCGCGTTCTTCAACGATCCGTCCGAGACATTCCAGCCTGCATCTTCCAGCATCTTAGACGCGCGGCGCAGGTTGGGCCGGTTGCGTTCGGCGCCATCGGATACGGGGAAACTGTAACCTTCAAGGGCACCGGGCAACAATTGATCCCGGAACGGTTCCAGCAATTCGGCCACGCGGCCCTGTGCCGGCCCCTCATCCATACCCAGAACTGAGTTCGAGAAATACGAGGTGATTTTCGGTTGCAGGGTTCCGTTGATGGTCTGGTTGATAAACTCATTATTGAAGGCAAAGATCAGCGCCTGCCGAACGCGCCAGTCCTTGAACAGATCGCGTCGGGTGTTGAAAACGAAACCTTCGATCCCTGTCGGCCTCTGGTGCGGAATTTCCGACTTCACGATGTCGCCGTCCTTGACTGCGGGGAAGTTGTAACTGTCCGCCCAACGGCCAGCGTTCCATTCGCGGTGCGTAGAAATCGCGCCGGTCTTGAAAGCCTCAAAAATAACGTCGGAGTCGGTAAAATATTCGTATTTGATTTCGTCGACATTGTTCTGGCCACGATTGAAAGGCAGGTCCCTGCCCCAGTAGTCCGGGTTCTTCTTGAATATCACGAACCGGTTCGGCTCGAAGTCGGAAACGATATAGGGACCGCTACCGGTAACAAGATCGAGAGAGCTTTCATCGAATCGCCTGACATCCCAGTCAGCTTTGCGGAGAATCGGTCTGAGGCCGAGAATCAGTGGAAGCTCGAAATCAACGGTGTTGAAGGTGAATTTCACCGATCGGTCACCGGTTTTTTCGCTCGTGGCAATTTTTTGCCATGCGTTCAGATAGCGCGGATGACCGAGGGTTCCGAGGGTCTCGAAAGACCAGATCACGTCCTCTACCGTGACGGGTGAACCGTCTGAAAACGCTGCCTCTTTCCGGAGAGTGAATTCGACCCAATTGCGGTCTGGCCCCACCTCGATCGACTCTGCCAGAAGGCCATAGAGAGTGAAGGGTTCGTCCCAACTCCGACCCATCAGTGTTTCGACCACGTGGACCTGCACCCCCCAAGGCGCGCGGCCCTTTAGAATATAGGGATTCATCGAATCAAACCCGCCAGTTTCGGCGAATGTCACGTTGCCTCCCTGCGGTGCATCCGGGTTGACATAGGGTAGCGAAGCGAACCCCTCCGGCAATGCAGGATCGCCGTACATCGCGATACCGTGGCGGGATTCCGACAGGGCCGGATAAGCCATGAGCAACCCGCATATCAGCGCCGCTATTCTAAGTGGATTTTTTGCCTGTAGTGTTCGTGTCATCTGCGCAACATTCCCGTTTTTGAATCGGTGTTTGAGTACTGAACTTTAAACGAACATTCTGAAACTACAAAATTTTACTTGGCCTGACAGAGCTTAAACCTTATAAATGGATTACTGCTCGATAGGTTTCTTGCCTGTATGAAACCTGCCTCAATACTTGACGCCCTCTTCGGAGGGCGTTTTTTTTAGCAGCGACGAAAATAGGTCTGGCCACAATGTCTCGTAACTTCCGAATAGCCGGCGTGACTTCCGAAGCGGGATTTGCTTCACGAGCAATGAAAAACGGATAAATTCTTGTCCGGTGTGGCGAATTGGCTGCTCATTGCGCCAGCGACGTCACCCACAGAATAACCGCATCCTCCTGAGAGGTTGAAATCACGTTGTGGCCCATCGTAGCGTCGTAGTAGGCGCTGTCGCCGCGACGCATTTCCACCGGTTCGTAGAATTCGGTGTAAAGCTTGATGACGCCGGTCAGAACATAAAGGAACTCTTCGCCGCCGTGCCGAACCCAGCCTTCGAATTCCTCGATGCTGCGCGCGCGGACCCGGGCGCGATAGGGCAGCATTTGCTTGGATTTCAGCTCCGGCGCCAGAATTTCGTGCTCGTAAGTCGAGGTCGAGTGCTGCTGGCCCTCTCCGTTTTTTGTGACCGCCATACGGGCCAGTTTAACTTCGCTTTCAGGTGGCGTGAACAACTGGGGTACGGAAATATCCAGCCCTTCGGCCAGCTTCTTCACCGCGTCAAATGTTGGCGACATCTGTTCGTTTTCGATTTTGGACAGGGTCGAGCGTGCTAGACCGGCTTTCTTTGCCGCCTGTTCCAACGTCCATTTCTTGGCTTTTCGAAGGGCCCGCACACGCTGACCGAGGTTCAGCGGTTCGACCGAAGCCGCGCTACCAGCATCAGACCTAGCAATTTTTATCAGGCTTGGTTCGGTCTCGGAATTCATGGCGGCTCCCTGTTGCCGGCATATAACGCAATCAGGATTGTGGTTGCAACCGGCGGATGACGCACTACATTCGCGCCATGATAAAACTCGACATTATATCCGACCCGATCTGCCCCTGGTGCTACATCGGCAAAACCCGCCTCGACCGTGCGCTAGAGGCGCATCCCGAGCATAACTTCCTGATCGAATGGCACCCGTTCCAGCTCAATCCCGACATGCCCGCGGAGGGCATGGACCGGCACGAGTATCTGGAACTGAAATTCGGCGGCAAGCAGGGCGCGGTCAAGTCCTATGCTCCCATTGTTCAGGCCGCCGAGGATATGGGATTAAAGATCGATTTCGCAGGCATCAAGCGTACGCCGAACTCTATCGACGCGCACCGGTTGATCCACTGGGCCGGGATCGAGGGAAAGCAGAACGCCGTGGTTGACCGTCTGTTCAAAGCCTATTTCAAAGAAGGTCGCGATATCTCGGATCATTCCGTCCTGAAACGCATCGCCTCTGCCGCCGGTATGGATGGCGAGGCGATAGGCCGCCTGCTGCAAACCGATGCAGACCTTCAGGACCTGCGCGACCGCGACGTCCACGCCCGCGCGCGTGGAGTCCAAGGTGTTCCGTGCTTCATCGTCGCCAATGAATACGCCATCAGTGGCGCTCAGCCGTCGGAATTCTGGGAAACCGTGATCGCCGATCTGGATGGCAAGGCGCAACAGACAGACGCCTAGACCGCCTTCGGCTTCGCCAGCGCCGCCAGATCCCGCACGATGATATAAGCGCCCTTGACCTTGTCGCCCTTGCGGGACCAGTCCCGAAGCACGATGATCTTGTTGTCCTTGATCTTTGCAGTGCCGCGCTGGTCGTGCATGAATTCCACCAGACCCGCCGGATTGGCGAACTTGTCGTTGTGGAACTGGATGACCAGACCCTTCGGACCTGCGTCCAGCTTGCCGATGCCGGCGCGTTTGCAGGTGGACTTGATGCGCACGACGCGCAACAGCATGTTGACCTCTTCCGGCAGCTTGCCGAAACGGTCGATCAGTTCGGCGGCGAAGCCTTCTAGTTCCACCTTGGTTGTCAGGCTCGACAAACGGCGATAGAGGCCGAGGCGCACGTCCAGATCGGGCACGAAGCTTTCGGGTATCATCACCGGCACACCGAGGTTGATGGTCGGCGACCATGTCCCGTCGTCATCGGACAGACCTTCCATCTCGCCAGATTTCATCTTGGCGATCGCTTCTTCCAGCATCTCCTGATACAGTTCGAACCCGACCTCGCGCACCTGGCCGGACTGTTCCTCGCCCAGCAGGTTGCCGGCGCCGCGAATATCCAGATCCTGACTGGCCAGCGTGAAGCCGGCCCCCAGACTGTCGAGTGACCCAAGCACCCGCAGACGCTTTTCCGCCGCAGGCGTCAGGCGCTGGCGGCGCTGGGTGGTCAGATAGGCATAGGCGCGGGTCTTGGAACGCCCTACCCGTCCGCGTATCTGGTACAACTGCGCCAGCCCGAACATATCGGCGCGGTGGATGATCATCGTGTTGGCGGTCGGAATATCCAGCCCGCTCTCCACGATTGTCGTGGCCAGCAGAACATCGAACTTGCCGTCGTAGAACGCGTTCATCCGTTTATCCAGATCACCGGCCGCCAACTGCCCGTGGGCGATCACGTAACTGACCTCGGGCACCTGCGTTTTCAGGAAGTCCTCGATCTCGGCCAGATCGGACACGCGCGGCACGACATAAAAACTCTGCCCGCCTCTATAGTGTTCGCGCAGCAGAGCCTCGCGGATCGTGACAGTGTCGAACTCGCTGACATAGGTGCGGATGGTCAGCCGGTCCACCGGAGGCGTTCCGATCAGCGACAGTTCCCGCACGCCGGACAGCGACATCTGCAACGTGCGCGGGATCGGCGTTGCTGACAGCGTCAGGACATGAACGTCGGAACGAAGCTGTTTCAGCCGTTCCTTGTGCCCGACGCCAAAGCGCTGCTCCTCGTCGATCACCAGCAAGCCCAACTTGGCGAACTTGGTGCCCTTTGCCAGCAGGGCGTGAGTTCCAACCACGATCTCGATGGAGCCGTCCCGCATGCCGTCCCGTGTCGCCTGAGCGTCCTTTGCGGACACGAAGCGTGACAACTGCCGAACCTTGAAGCCGGTGCCGCGGAACCGTTCCTCGAAGGATTTGAAGTGCTGGCGCGCCAAGAGGGTCGTGGGCGCAATTACCGCCACCTGAGTACCGCTGGCGGCTGCCGTAAAAGCGGCGCGCAGGGCTACTTCGGTCTTGCCAAAACCCACATCGCCGCAAATCAGGCGGTCCATCGGACGCCCCGCAGCCAAGTCGGCCAGAACGTCCTCGATCGCGTTCAACTGGTCGTCGGTTTCTGTATAGGGAAAGCGAGCGCAGAACTTTTCGTAGCTGTCATGCGGAGGTTCCAGCACATCGGCAGAGCGAAGCGCCCGTTCGGCGGCAATACGGATCAGTTTCTCGGCAATCTCGCGGATCCGCTGCTTCAGTTTGGCCTTCTTGGCCTGCCATGCGCCGCCGCCCAGTCGGTCCAGCAGGCCTTCTTCATGGCCATATCGGCTGAGCAGCTCGATATTCTCGACGGGCAGGTACAGCCTGTCGTTATTGGCGTATTCCAGCAGCACACAATCATGCGGCGCACCGGCGGCCGTGACTGTTTCCAGGCCCTTGAAGCGCCCAATGCCGTGATCGACGTGGACGACCAGATCGCCTGCCGACAGGCTGGTCGCCTCGGTCAGGAAATTCTCGGCCTTGCGGCGTTTGCCTGGCGACCGGATCAGTCTGTCTCCCAGAACATCCTGTTCGGAAATGACCGTCAGGCCCGGCGCTTCGAACCCGTGCTCCAGTTCCCAGACGGCCAGCGACAAGCCGCCCTTGTCAGTAGCCGCCTTGCGGAAATTCGGGATCAGAATTGCGCCCTCGACGCCCTGATCTTTCAGCATGCCGCCCAACCGTTCGCGCGCGCCTTCGGAAAAGGACGCGATCACTACATGGCTGGTCTTGCGCCTGTCCGCAATGTGCTGCGCCAGCGAGCCAAACAGACTGATCTGCTCCTGCTGGCGTTCCGGCGCGAAGTTCCGGCCGATCCGGCCCCCCGCATCCAGCACGCCCGGCCCCTGCCCTTGAGGCAGGACGAACAGCCGGCGGCGCTCCCTGCCCTTGACCGCGGCTGTAAATTTGTCCTCGTCGAGATAGAGCCTTTCGGGCGCGCAGGGCTTATAGACACTGTCCAGCCGCGACTTGTTCTGTAACGCCTGTTTGCGCGCATCATACTGGTCCTCGATACTTTCCCATCGCGCGCGCAGAACATGGTCGTAGCGCTCATCGAAAAACATCGTCACCCTAGGCAGATAGTCGAAAAGTGTCTCGAGCGTTTCATGGAAAAACGGCGTCCAGTGCTCGACGCCCTGATATTTGCGGCCCGCCGACACGCTTTCATACAGCGGATCGTCCGATCCCGCCGCGCCGAACTCCTGCCGGTAATTCTGCCGGAACCGCTGGATCGCGGCATCATCGAGGATCACCTCGGACACCGGCGCAAACTCTACGCGTTTAAGCTTTTCCACCGTTTTCTGGGATTCCGGATCAAACCTCCGCGCCCCGTCCAGCACGTCGCCGAACAGGTCGAGTCGCACTGGACCCGCCTCTCCCGGAGGATAGACGTCGATCAAACCGCCACGGATGGCATAGTCGCCCGGTTCCGTTACCGAGGGTGCCTTCTGGAACCCCATCTTGGCGAAATAGGCGCGCAGTTTTGCCTCGTCTATCCTCTGACCGACAGAGGCCACGAAGGAAGCTTCCTTCAGAACCGAGCGAGCCGGAACGTACTGCATGGCAGCGTGAACCGTGGTCAAAAGGATAAAAGGTTTATCGAACCCACCAGCCAATGCCGCCAGTGCCGCCATCCGCGACGCGGAAACACCTGCGTTGGGCGATATCCGGTCATAAGGAAGACAGTCCCAGGCCGGAAACTCGAAGACGGGAATGTCAGGAGCAAAGAAGGCCAATGCGCGACGCGTATGGTCGAGGCGCGCATCGTCGCGTGCAACGTGTACTACCGGCAGAGCGTGCTCCGTGACATGGCGCGCAAGCAATCGGGCGTCGAAGCCCTCTGGCGCGCCGCCAACAATTATATCCCTGTCGTGATTAACCGGTCCGTTCATCAGCCTGCACCTAGCCCAGCAACGCGGCAGGATCAAGAACCACAGTTAGATTGCCGGCAACCGGAATGTGACGATGGCACCCCAGAAACTCGCGGTGGAAATGGCAAAAACGCCGATCGTCTGTTTCACCAATCGCAATTTACGGTAGCGCTTGATCAAATCCTGGCCAGACACGGGATCCTCGGCCTGACGACTGGCAAAGTAGATTGTCACCAGACTGGTCATGCACAACGGAAACAGCAATAAAAACAGCGCCTGTGCAAACAGGATCCAGAACCAGAAGCCAAGAGTGGCGAGCGAGGCCAGAATAAAACTGATTACGAGTATCACGGAAGTACCGTATTTTTCGATGCTATTGTTAATCCGTTCACAATAGATGCCGACAAGCTCTTCAAAGTCCACCAGGTACTTGCCGCCCTTTTCCCGTGCTTCCCGCGCATCCTGATTGCCCACCCCCATTGTCCAATAAGTCGTGAGCGACCACGCCACCGCCAATAACAACCAGTACCAGATGTCGTCGAAGCTTTTTGTCCGGAAAAGATCAATGAAAATTTCTTTGGCCATGAGTGGGTTAAACACCTTTCGGGCGATTCTACGCATCAATTCTATAAAAAATATAGCTTTTTTCTTGAATGTCAGGGAAAACTTGGGCAGAGCGACGTCAAAGTTACCAATTGTGTATGTCCCATGATCTATAAAA
This sequence comes from Paracoccaceae bacterium, assembly GCA_024640245.1. GTDB lineage: Bacteria > Pseudomonadota > Alphaproteobacteria > Rhodobacterales > Rhodobacteraceae > Amylibacter. Next base: position 8,908 of record JAHEFH010000071.1, read on the forward strand.
GCGCCCCATTCCCGATTAACCGCCCACGCCGCCTGCGTCAGGCCGACTGGATGCGCGATCTGGTTCGCGAAAACCAGGTATCCGTGCAGGACCTTATCTGGCCGATATTCGTGCGGGATGGAAACGGCGTTGTGGAGCCGGTCAAGTCCATGCCGGGAGTGAACCGGTATTCGATCGACAAGGCGGTCGAAGCGGCCATTCAGGCGTCGGACGCAGGCATTCCGGTCGTCGCACTGTTCCCCTATACAGATCCGTCAGTTAAGACTCCGGATGCGGCCGAGGCTTTCAATCCCGAAAATCTGGTCAATCGCGCCACGCGCGCAATCAAGGCGGCGGTGCCCGACATCGGAGTCATGCTCGACGTGGCGCTCGATCCCTACAATTCCGACGGACACGACGGACTTGTGCGCGACGGCGTGGTCCTCAACGATGAAACCTTGCTTGTGCTGGAAAGACAGGCACTGGTGCAGGCAGAGTCGGGGGCCGATATCCTCGGGCCGTCAGACATGATGGACGGAAGAATAGCTATTATACGTACCGCATTGGAACAAAACGATTTTCAAAATGTTGCAATCATGGCTTATTCGTCGAAATTCGCCTCTGCCTTCTATGGCCCTTTCCGCGATGCGGTCGGTTCCGGCGGCGCGCTAACCGGTGACAAGGCTACCTACCAGATCGATCCGGCCAACAGCGACGAAGCATTGCGCATGGTCGCGCGCGATCTTGAGGAAGGCGCGGACATGGTCATGGTCAAGCCGGGCATGCCCTATCTGGACATGTGCCGCCGCGTCAAGGATGCCTTCGCCGTGCCGACATTTGCCTATCAGGTGTCGGGCGAGTACGCGATGATCGAGGCCGCAGGGCAGAACGGATGGATCGACCGCGACCGCGCAATGATGGAAAGCCTGCTGGGCTTCAAACGCGCCGGTTGCGACGGTGTCCTGACTTATTATGCCCTTGAAGTCGCCCAAAAAATCGAGACTTTTATCTAAATGTTACCCTAAACGGCGAAGTTTCGCTCTCTTGATCGTATTCGAGTGACAACGGGCGGCTTTTGCCTTAAAATGTTTAGAAAATCGGCATTAGACCGACGAATTGGCAGTAAAATTTACAGGAGTATCCCATGGATAGTTTGACTCGCCGCGGCCTGTTGGTTGCAACCGGTGCCTGTGCGACAGCGTTGGCCACTCCAAGCTTCGCCCGCAGCCGCGCAAGCATAGACAATGCGATTGCCACGAAGCTCGAAGAAATGCAGGCGCAATTGCCGTTCACCCAGAACCTAGTCCAGAATTCCGCCGGTATGCTGGTCATTCCGCGTATCACAAAGGGCGGCCTGATGGTCGGCGGTGCATATGGTGAAGGGGCCTTGGTTATCGGCTCGGCACCGGTGGATTACTTTTCCGTCGCCGCCGCGTCCTTCGGGTTCCAGATCGGCTTGCAACAAATGTCATCGGTCCTGTTCTTCATGACGACTGACCGGCTCGGCAAGTTCCGTCAGCGCGACGGCTGGACGCTGGGCGCGGATCTGGAATACACCCTTATCGAAAAAGGCGAAACCGCAGCCGTCGACACCAACACCTACAAGGACGATGTCTTTGCCGTGGTGTTCGGACAGAAAGGCCTGCTAGCCGGGATTTCGATCGAAGGGTCGAAATACTCTCGCATTATTAGATAGTTACTCGCAGGAAACCCGGATTGCGGCAATGTTCTTGCCGTAATCTTTCGGCGTACCGCCCTTGAACACGGCAGACCCTGCAACCATGACATCGGCGCCCGCCTGACGGCAAAGCGGCGCCGTCGTCGGATCAATCCCGCCATCAACTTCCAGCCAGATAGGGCGATCGCCGATCATCTTGCGCGCCGCAGCGATCTTGTCGACGATCGAGGGAGTGAACTTCTGGCCACCGAAACCCGGGTTGATGGTCATAACCAGAATTAGGTCAATCTTGTCGAGGCAGTATTCGATCACCGACAACGGCGTCGTAATATTTATCGCCACCCCGGCTTTGCAGCCGAGTCCGCGGATCGCCTGCAACGACCTGTCCAGATGCGGGCCGGCCTCTGCATGTACCGTCAGAATGTCCGATCCTGCCTTGGCGAAAGCCTCCAGATAGGGATCGGCAGGCGCGATCATCAGGTGTACATCCATCACCGTTTTGACATAGGGCCGGATCGCGGCCACCACATTCGGCCCGATTGTAAGGTTCGGAACGAAGTGCCCGTCCATCGGATCGACATGGATCCAGTTCGCGCCCTGCGCCTCGACCGCGGTGATTTCTTCCCCCAGCCGGGCGAAATCCGCCGACAGGATGGACGGCGCGATATTCAGCGGGCGGGACGGATCGAAAGTCACGGGCATTTGGCACTCCTCGGTTTCTACGCGCTCTGTAACGGATTCTGGTTGGCGGGAAAAGTCCCCCTACCCGTCTTTATGCAAGCGCCGGATCAGGCTGGAAGTATCCCAGCGCCCGCCGCCCATTTCCTGAATTTCCTTGTAATACCCGTCGACCAGACGCGTCACGTCCAGCTGCGCTCCGTTCTGTGAGGCCTCATCCAGACAGATGCCCAAATCCTTGCGCATCCAGTCCACGGCAAAGCCGAAATCGAATTTGTCGTCCAGCATCGTGTAGCCGCGGTTGGACATCTGCCAGCTTCCTGCGGCCCCTTTGGAAATCACGTCAACCACAGCCTTGCCGTCCAAACCAGCGGCCTGCGCGAAGGCCAGCCCTTCGGCCAGTCCCTGAACCAGTCCGGCGATGCAGATCTGGTTGACCATCTTGGTCAGCTGTCCTGATCCCGAGGGCCCCAAAAGGCGCGACGCCTGCGCGAAACACATGATCTCTTCCTCGGCCTTGGCATATTCAGAGGGCTCCCCGCCGCACATCACTGTCAGCATACCGTTTTCCGCGCCTGCCTGCCCGCCGGACACCGGGGCATCGATGAAACCGAAACCCTTTTCCGTAGCGACCGCTGACAGTTCACGCGCGACCTTGGCGGACGCTGTCGTATGATCTACGAAGACCGCGTCCTTCTTAATGCCCTGAAACGCACCATCCTTGCCAATCGTGACATGCCGCAAATCGTCATCGTTACCGACACAGCAAAAAACAATATCCGCACCCTCGGCCGCTTTGGCGGGCGTTTCGGCCATTGCGCCTCCATGCTGCTTCACCCAAGCTTCGGCTTTCGCAGCTGTCCGGTTAAATACGGTCACATCGTGGCCCTTGGATTGCAGGTGGCCTGCCATCGGGTATCCCATGACGCCTAGTCCGATGAATGCTGTTTTTGTCATAGTCGGTTCCTTTTAACTTTGGATGTCGTTGTCACTCAACACATGGACTGCTATGCAAATCCCGTCAACATAGGAGAGTGTAATGGCGACAATATTCCGCTGGTTAATGGGCCTGATCGTTGCCCTGACCTGCATTGTCGTCCTCGCCGCTTTTCTCGCTTACTATTTTGCCTCCGGGTCGTTGCCGGACTATTCCAAAACCTACCGTTTCGGGGCCCTGTCCGCACCGGTCGAGATCGTGCGTGACGTCCATGACGTGCCTCATATCCTTGGACAGAGTGACCGGGACGTCTATTTCGGCCTTGGATTCGCCCATGCGCAGGACCGGCTTTGGCAGATGATGATGGCGCGCCGTACGGCCCAGGGCCGCCTGTCGGAGCTGTTTGGCGAAAGGACTGTCCAGGTTGATGATTTTATTCGAAGAATTGACATCTACAATCTAGCGATCGAGGCCGTTGATGATCAGTCACCCGACACACAGTCGGCACTTCAGGCCTATTCCGATGGGGTCAACGCCTGGCTAAAAACCGTCAACGCGGATGCCATGGGGCGTGGCGCACCGGAATTTTTCCTATTCACACCGGAGCTTGCGCCGTGGGCGCCGGCCGACAGTATCGCGATAATGAAACTGATGGGTCTTCGGCTGAGCGAGCAATTGCGGAACGAAGTGACACGCGCGCAGGTTTCGCTGGCCGTCGGTAACGCAAAACTTCGCGATATCCTGCCTGATTCCCCAACGTCGGGTTTTCTGGCCTTTCCGGAATATTCATCCCTGTTTCCAACCGTAAAGCCGCAGGTCAGGATCGCGTCAGCGAAAGTCAGCCCGTTGATGCCTGTCGGCGCACCGGGACTTGCCGGCGCCTCGAATGCTTTCGCTGTATCTGCAAAACGCTCGGCGACCGGCGCCCCCCTGTTAGGTAACGACCCGCATCTTGGACTGACCGCGCCGGGTCCGTTCATGCTCGCGCGGCTGGAACTGGCGGCAGGCGCCGTGATCGGCGGCACCCTGCCCGGTATTCCGGCGGTGTTCGTCGGTCGCGGGGAAAATCTCGCTTGGGGGCTTACCTCGTCCTATCTCGATGACCAGGACCTCTACATGGAGCAACTGGACCCGTCGGACAAGACACGCTACCGGACGCCGGACGGGTTCAAACCTTTTCGCCAGAAAAAGGTTCTTCTCGGCGTAAAAGACGAACCGACGCGCACCCTGACTCTGCGCTGGACGGACAACGGACCCGTCATACCCGGATCGCATTTCGATTTGGATACCATTACGCCGCAAGGCCATGTCGTCAGCCTCGCATGGACGGCGTTGGCGCAGCGGGACACCTCGATGACCGCGGCGATCGATTTAATGTCGGCTCAGACCGTTCAGGACGCGCAGCGAGCAATATCGCAGTTTGTCGTTCCCGCACAGAACATCGTACTGGCGGACAAGGATACGATTGCCATGGTCATGGCTGGACGTATACCCGACCGCGATCCGGCGCATACAAGTCAGGGCCGCATCCCGTCGCAGGGCTGGTTGCAACAGAACCGCTGGAGAGGGCTGAAGCCCTTCACGGCTAATGTCCAATCCGTCAACCCATCCAGCGGGATTGTAGCGAACACCAACAACAAGATCACCGATGCACCCTTTCCGGATCATGTCTCGTTCAATTGGGGCGACACCCAGCGGATCAAGCGTCTGGAAAAACTGCTGAATGAACGCGAGGTTCACACCCGCGAAAGCTTCATTCAGGCACAGCTCGATACAGTATCCTACACGGCTCGGTCGCTGTTGCCGCTGATCGCCAAAGAGCTCTGGTTCGTCAGCGACCCTGCACCCGCCGGAACACCACTACGCCAGCGCCAGATCGCGCTGGACCTGCTGGCCAACTGGAACGGCGAGATGAGCGAGCATCTGCCGGAGCCGCTGATCTATGCGGCATGGTTGCAGCAATTGCAAAGTTATCTGGTGTCCGACGATCTGGGGCCGCTGGCATCGAAATTCGCGCTGCCAGATCCGATTTTCATAGAGCGTGTCTACCGCAATATCGAAGGCGCGGCGCAGTGGTGCGATGTCACCCAATCGTCACGCATTGAAAGCTGCGACGACATCGCGGCGGTTTCTCTGGACGCCGCGATCCTTCAACTAACCGAACAATATGGCAGCCGGATCGAAAGCTGGCGTTGGGGTCAAGCGCATCAGGCGGAACACAAACACGAAGTGCTGGGCGATATCCGGTTTCTGGGCTGGCTAATGAATATCCGCCAGCAAACTTCGGGCGGAGACCATACCCTGATGCGGGGTGTAGCGCGCGGAACGGGTTCGGACCCGTTCACCAACGTGCATGCCGCGGTCTATCGTGCCGTGGTGGATTTTGCAGATCTCGACAGTTCGGTTTTCATAACATCGACAGGCCAGTCGGGACATTTCCTGTCGCGCCACTATGATGATCTGTCGGAACTGTGGCGGCGCGGTGAATATATACCTATGTCGCTGGATATAGATTTGGCGCGCGGAGGGGCGGTCGGCACGACCCAATTGCTGCCGATAGA
>JAHEFH010000185.1 GCA_024640245.1 Paracoccaceae bacterium
TATCTTGTTTAATGCACTTGGACGTCCAACAAGGGCTTGTCGAATACTCAACAAACAGGAGCAGTATAATGACTCAGAAACCGATGACAAAAACACAACTCGTTGCCGCACTCGCAGAAGCTACGGGTTCGGACAAGGCAACGGCCAACAACTACATCGGCGCCTTGACCGATATCATCACCAAAGAGGTCGCCAACGGCGGTGCTGTTACATTGCCCGGCCTTGGCAAGTTCGCATGCCGCGCCCGTCCGGAGCGCATGGTACGCAATCCTGCAACCGGCGAGCAGTTCCTGAAGCCTGCTGACCGCGTGGCGAAAGTCACCATTGCCAAAGCGCTGAAAGACGTTATCAACGCCTAATCGCGCGGATACAGGATTACCCGGAAGGCCGCAGCGACTGCGGCCTTTTTTTTGAACGGACGAAACCATGGACCTGCGAAGCATCGGCCTCGGCCTGGCATTTTCCCTGATGTGGAGCAGCGCATTTACGTCCGCGCGCATCATCGTTCAGGTGGCACCGCCGTTGACGATTTCCTGCATCCGTTTTCTGGTCGCAGGGACCATAGCCATCACAGTCGCCTATGTCATGGGCCAGCGCATCAATTTCAGCCGTCGAATAGTCCGGAGCATCACAGTATTCGGCGTATGCCAGAACGCGATCTATCTCGGCCTTTTCTTCATCGCAATGCAGACGATCGAGGCGGGCTTCGCGTCGATCATCGCCAGCATGATGCCCTTGTTGGTGGCCGCGATCCAGCGCGTAGTCTTCAAGCAGCAATTGCCGTTGATCGGTACGATGGGCCTGTTCGTAGGCTTTGCTGGCGTTTGCACCATGATGCTGACGCGCGTCAGCGGTGGCGCGGACCTTTTCAGCATCTTGCTGTGCTGCATCGGCGTTGTAGCGCTCGCGGTCGCTACCCTGACGGTCCGGTCGGCTTCGGCCAGCGGCAACCTTTTTATGATCGTCGGGCTGCAAATGTTGGTCGGCGGCTTTACCCTGATGCCTTTCGCGCTGATGACCGAGGAATGGGTCTTCGCCTGGACCCCACTGGCGCTCTGGGCCTTTGTCTATACGATCTTCATTCCCGGGTTGGTAGCGACTTCGGTCTGGTTTTTTCTGGTTAACCGCATAGGCCCCGTCAAAGCCGCGACCTTCCATTTCCTGAATCCGTTCTTCGGGGTGGCCACCGCCGCCCTGATTCTGGACGAACACCTCGGGCTCATCGACGTGCTAGGCGTGTCGACCATCATGGTCGGGATTCTTGCAGTTCAGCTTAGCAAGGCCAGAGTCTGACCTCGAACGTCTAGCCTATCCGGCCCTGATTTTCACCAACCTGCCCGCGGTGCAGCAGCACGTGATCCAGCAGGACACAGGCCATCATAGCCTCGCCCACCGGCACAGCACGGATGCCGACGCAGGGGTCGTGGCGGCCCTTGGTAATGATCTCTGTCTCGTTGCCCGCCTTGTCAATTGTCTTGCGAGATTTGAGGATCGAAGAGGTCGGCTTGACCGCAAAGCGGCAGACCACGTCCTGGCCAGTGGAAATTCCACCGAGAACGCCACCTGAATGGTTTGAGGAATACACCGGACCCTTGTCACTCATGTAGATCTCGTCGGCATTTTGCTCGCCGGTCAGCGTGGCTGCACCCATTCCGGCACCGATCTCCACACCCTTGACCGCGTTGATCGACATCATCGCCGTGGCGATATCCGTGTCCAGCTTTCCATAAACCGGCGCACCCAGACCCGAAGGGACACCGCGCGCGGTGACCTCGATGATCGCACCGACGCTGTTTCCGGATTTACGCAGTCTATCAAGATAGTCGGCCCAGTCCGCTGCCGCCTGTGCGTCCGGCGTCCAGAACGGATTCTGTTCTATCTGGTTGTAATCGAAATTGGAGCGATCGATTGCGCGATCGCCCATCTGCACCATGTAACCGGTGATCCGCAAATCCGGCAACAGGGACCGCAGGGCTTCGCGCGCGACACCGCCGGCGGCAACCCGCGCCGCGGTTTCTCGGGCCGAGGAACGCCCGCCTCCGCGATAGTCGCGGATACCGTATTTTTGCCAATAGGTGATATCCGCGTGGCCGGGCCGGAACTTATCCATGATGTCCGAATAATCCTTGGACCGCTGGTCGGTGTTGCGGATCATAAGCTGGATCGGCATGCCGGTTGTCCTGCCCTCGAACACACCCGACAGAATCTCTACGGCATCGGCCTCCTGGCGCTGGGTCGTATACTTGTTCTGTCCAGGTTTGCGCTTGTCGAGCCACTGTTGCAGCATCTCTGGCTCCAGCGCGATGTTCGGCGGGCAACCGTCAACCGTGGCTCCGAGTGCTGGGCCATGGCTCTCGCCCCAAGTGGTGACAGTAAACATCCGGCCGAATGAGTTTGTTGACATAACTTGCTCCTTGTTCCCCTTGCATTAAACGAACTCTACGGCGGGCGCAAAGCCTTGCTTGCACTTTTCCGACAACAAGCTATTTTGCATCTTACCTCGGGGGGCCGTATTGGCTGAGATGCAATGATTGCAGACCCGTTGAACCTGAACCGGATTATACCGGCGGAGGGAAGGTCGCAAACAACGCTCCTTACCTGCGCCTGTAGCCAAAGGAGTTAAGAATGAAATATACTTCCTTGATTGCTACGGGTCTTGCACTTGTTATCGGCTCTGTTGCCGATGCACAGGAAAAGCCCGTTTTGACAGTCTATACCTATGACAGCTTTGTCTCGGACTGGGGCCCCGGCCCCGGGGTGGAGAAAGCTTTCGAAGCAACCTGCGAGTGCGACCTGCAACTTGTTGCGGCAGGTGACGGCGCGGCGCTCTTGTCGCGCATCCAGTTGGAAGGCGCCCGTACCGACGCCGACGTTGTTCTGGGACTGGACACAAACCTGACAGCCCGCGCGCATGAAACCGGCCTGTTTGCGGCGATGGGAACAATGCCCGAAATACTGGACGTGCCCATCGAATGGGACGACACCACATTCGTTCCCTATGACTGGGGCTATTTCGCTTTTGTTTATGACACTTCAAAAGTAACGGAAGTTCCCGACAGTTTTGAATCCCTTATCGCGGCACCTGAGGATCTGAAGATCGTCATCCAGGACCCGCGCAGTTCCACGCCCGGCCTCGGCCTACTGCTCTGGGTGAAGACCGCCTACGGTGACCGCGCACCGGAAATCTGGCAAGGGCTTGCCCCGCATATCCTGACCGTGACCAAAGGCTGGTCAGAGGCCTACGGCATGTTTCTGGAGGGCGAGGCCGATATGGTCTTGTCCTACACCACATCGCCTGCGTATCACCTGATTGCGGAAGGTGACCCGACAAAGCATGCCGCTTCGTTCAAGGAAGGTCACTACATGCAAATCGAGGTTGCCGGCAAAATTGCCGGGTCGGATCAACCATTGCTGGCAGAGCAGTTCATGCAGTTCGTCACCTCGAACGAGTTCCAGTCGATAATACCGACGACAAACTGGATGTATCCTGCCGTTTTCCCGCTCGACGGGTTGCCGGAAGGTTTCGAAACCCTGATCACGCCCGTCGAGAGCCTGATCGTACCCGCCTCTGAGGCTAAGGATGTGCGCGATGCCGCATTGCAAGAATGGCTAAACGTACTAAGCCGCTAAGGTTCTTTCATGCCGTAACAGGAGGATCGGCTTTGCTGATCCTCCTGATTATTACGTTCGGAACGGTTCTGGCTGTCTGGTCAAGGGCATCCTTCCAGACAGGTCTGGGTCCGTCGGACTGGGCGGCACTGCGCTTTACGGTCTGGCAGGCACTCGTGTCGGCCACGATCAGCGTCGGCGTGGCCATTCCTGCCGCTCGCGCTCTGGCGCGCCGGCGGTTCCCGGGACGGCAGATCATGGTCACCCTCCTGGGCGCGCCTTTCATACTGCCCGGCATCGTTGCGGTGCTGGGCATTATCGCGGTCTGGGGGCGGTCGGGCTATATCAGCGGGATTCTCACAGGCTTCGGCTTTTCGCGGATCGAGATTTACGGCTTTACCGGCGTTGTTCTCGCGCATGTGTTCTTCAACCTGCCGTTGGCAATCCGGTTGATCCTGCAGGGCTGGATCTCGATTCCGTCGGAACATTTCCGTCTCGCGGCGCAGCTCAATATGTCGAGCCATGACATTCACCGGCA
>JAHEFH010000072.1 GCA_024640245.1 Paracoccaceae bacterium
GCCAACGCTGCCGAGATCTGTCCGGTGAAGATCGCCAGAGGGAAGTTCCAGGGCGAGATACAGGCGAAAACGCCTTGCGGTTCGGGGTTTTTGATCTCTGCCTGAAGGGCATAATAGCGCAGGAAGTCCACCGCCTCGCGCAGTTCGCCGACACAATCGGACAAGTTCTTGCCCGCTTCCCGGCCAAGCGTTGCGAAGATTTCGAACGCGTGTTTTTCATAGAGGTCGGCCACCTTGCGCAGAACCTTGGCACGGGCTGCGGCATCGGCGCCGGACCACGGGGCCAGCCCGTCCACGGTTTTCTTGATTGCGGCTTTTTCCATGGTTTCGACATAGGCGATTACTTCGCCGGTTGCCGGATTCTGCACGGGAAGCGTTGAGCCGCCCGGCTTGCCTTCCGCCGCCGACCGCGTGTGTTTGGTTATCTGCTTGCGCATGGTCGTCAGCGTCAGCGGGTCGTAAATATCCCAGCCCTGCGAATTCTTGCGGTCCTTGCCATAGATTTCGGAAGGTTGCGCGATGTGAGGGTTTTCCGGCGCATCGAGGTACTTTGCCACGATTTCGAACGGATCCTGCGCCACCTCTTCGGCAGACACGCTTTCATCGACGATCTGGTTAACGAAAGAACTGTTCGCGCCGTTTTCCAGCAGGCGGCGCACCAGATAGGCCAGCAGGTCCTTGTGGCTGCCGACTGGAGCATAGATGCGGCATCGCGCGCCGCCAGTCTTTACCAGAACCTCGTGCAGGGCCTCGCCCATGCCATGCAGGCGCTGGAATTCGAAGGTGCTAATGTCGTCGGCCATTTCAAGGATCATAGCGGCGGAATGCGCGTTATGCGTCGCGAACTGCGGATAAATCCGGTCGGTCATGCCCAAAAGCTTCTTGGCACAGCAGATATAGCTGACGTCGGTCGAGGGCTTGCGGGTGAACACCGGAAAGCCGTTCAGGCCCTCTGTCTGGGCATGCTTGATTTCCGTATCCCAGTAGGCGCCCTTGACGAGGCGAACCATGATCTTGCGGTCCAGATCGGTCGCCAGTTGGTACAGCCAGTCGAGCACGAAAGGCGCGCGCTTGCCGTAGGCCTGCACTACAACGCCGAAGCCGTCCCAGCCTTTCAGCGAAGGGTCGCGCAGCAGCGCTTCGACCACGTCGAGCGAGATCGACAGGCGGTCTGCCTCCTCGGCATCGATGTTCAGCCCGATTCCGGCGGATTTCGCCATAATGGCAAGGGAACGCGCGCGGGGAACCAGCTCGTCCATGACCTGTTGTTTTTGCAGTTGTTCGTACCGGGGATGAAGCGCCGACAATTTGATCGAGATGCCCGGATTGGTGCGGATATCCTCGCCTTGGCTCGCCTGACCGATGGCCCCGATGGCATCGGCATAGGCCAGATGATAGGCGCGGGCCTCTTTCTCGGTGCAGGCGGCTTCGCCCAGCATGTCATAGGAGTAGGTATAGCCTTCGCCCTCGCGTTTTTTGGCGCGCTTCATTCCGCCCTCAATGCTTTCGCCGAGTACGAATTGCTGGCCCAGTTCGCGCATCACCTGCTTTACGGCGACGCGGATCGCGGGTTCGCCCAAACGGCGGACAGCACCGCGCAGTGTTTTGAACAGGCTGTTGTCCTGCTCTTCGTTCAGCACTTTTCCGGTGAAGAGCAGCGCCCAGGTTGAGGCGTTGACCAGCGGCGAGGAGGAATGACCAAGGTGTGTGCCCCATTCGCTGGAAGCGATCTTGTCGGTGATCAACTCGTCGATGGTTTCTGCATCCGGCACCCGCAGCAAGGCCTCTGCCAGACACATCAGCGCCACGCCCTCGCTTGTGGACAGGCCGTACTCGGCCAGAAAAGACTCCATCATGGTGGGTTTGCTGGAAGTACGGATACGGTTGATGACATCGACCGCACGTTTGACGCCGGCGTGGCGTGTCTCGGGCGAGATGCCGGCCGTGTCCATCAAATTCGTAAGTGCCGCCTTTTCGCTGATGCGGAGGTTTTTTTGTATGCGGGAACGGTGTTGGCTGAGCATCGGTCGATCCATAAGAAGAGTTTTTGATCGATTCAATATAGCACCAAGATTTCTGCTGATTTTCCCAAAAATCATAGCATGACAGGAAAATAAATTGTATTTAGTGTCATTGACAGAAAAAAGGGAGCGAAATGGCAACGGATACAGAACTGGATGCTTTCGACCTGAAAATCATCCGCGCCCTGTCGCAGGATGGACGTATGACGCTGGCGGCCCTGTCCGATATCGTCGGGCTGAGCAAGACGCCTTGTCAGGCGCGCATCCGGCGGTTGGAGAAAGATGGCTTTATATTGGGCTACAAGGCGATATTCAGCCCGGTCAAACTGGGTCTGGAACATGTCGCCTTTGCCGAGGTGAAGCTGAGCGACACCCGCGCCGCCGCGCTGAACGACTTCAATCGGGCCGTCATGAATGTGCCGGAAATCGAACAGTGCCATATGATCGCCGGGGGCTTCGATTACCTGCTGAAGGTCCGTACGCGGAGCATTTCGGAATATCGCCGCGTTCTGGGCGAGAAACTGTCGGCCCTGCCGCATGTGGCGCAGACCTCGACCTACGTCGCGATGGAGACGGTCAAGGAATCGAGTAACCTGTTGTAGACGGGAACGGAAAAAGAGGGCCGCGGTGAGCCCTTTTCAAGTGCCGCACCCTTGCGATGTTATTTTTAGTCGGGTTAATCAACCCTTGTGGTGTTCGCAGGTGACGTTCGGATTGAACGGCATGAGGTCACCGGCAGGATTTTCGCGGAACAGCCAGACATGCTGGTCGTAATGCGGCATGAAGCCGTGGGCCTCGTCGCCGGCAGTGTCCGGATTGTCAGCCATATGGTCCCATTCCCGACCGTTCATCATTGGCGGGCCACTGTGCCCCATACCCATCCAGGCCTTTTCGAAAACCAGGTTCTCGATGCCGACCAGTACCAATGATCCGTCTGCCTGCGGTTCATAGAGCAGTATTGCCGGTTCCATGAAATCCGTGTGCGAACTCATTCCGTCTACTCGCGGCATGTCACTTGTGATCTGCAGTTTTGCGGGATTCAGATAGTGTATGCCCATTCCGCCCCACTCGGGGGGCAGTCCCTCGGCCGCGGCCGAAACGCAATGGCCTGAAGGATCCGGTATGAACCCGTCCGCCAGCGCGACGTTCACATCCTTGTATTTTTCGACCGCGCCGCGCAACGCGTCGAGGTCGTAATTATCTGCAAATCCAGTGGCCGAAGATGCCAGTAGCATTGACAGCACCAAGCCGGTTACATGTCTTTTCTTCATGATTTACCTCCCATTTGCGGGAATGCGCAAGGATATCAGGCGCACCTCCGGAAAAGGCGGATATTAGCATGTTTCTTGCGATTCGACTGAATTCAGTTCTTGGGTGCAGGGATCGCCGGTCCCTCCCGCTTCAAAAGAGGACGGTTTCGTCTTCCTTGGCCTTGTGGTCGGGTTCGACATGGATGGTGACGAAGCTGCCCGGAACTTCCTTTTTCAGCGCCGCTTCGATACGATCACAGATGTCGTGGGCGTCGGCCACGCCCATATCGCCTGAGACTATCAGGTGAAACTCGATAAAGGTCCGCTGTCCGGCATAGCGCGTGCGCAGGTCATGCGCCTCAAGCGCGCCATGGGAATGCTCGGCAATCGTGGCGCGGATGCGCTCCAGCACTTCTTCAGACGCTGCCGCATCCATCAGACCACCCACTGAGTCGCGTAGCAGCGACCAACCTGACCAAAGAATATAAACCGCAACGACAGCGGCGATCAGCGCATCGAGCCTCTGCCATCCGGTCAACACCACCAGCCACACGCCCACCAGCACGCCGGCAGACGTCAGAACGTCGAAGAACAGGTGCTTACCGTCCGTGAGCAGCGCAGGTGACCGCCATTCGCGGCCCTTGCGGATCAGCACAAAGGACCATGCGCCATTCAGTACCGAAGCGGCGCTGTTGATCAGGATGCCCTTGAGGGGCGCCGTGATCATGACCGGATCAAGCGCGCTAAGATAGGCTTCGCGAAGGATCGCAAGCGCGGCCAGAACCACCAGAACGCCTTCGCTGACCGAAGAAAAATATTCCGCCTTGCTGTGTCCGTAGGGGTGATTGTCGTCGGCGGGAACTGCGCTGATCTGCAGGGCTATGACCGCCGCGATAGCCGCCGCAATGTTGACGATGCTCTCCATCGCGTCCGACAAAAGCGCTACGCTGCCGGTGACATGGTAGGCCAGATATTTTAGTGCGAGCACAATGACGCCGACGGCGATGCTGCAAAGCGCGAGTTTGACCGTTCTATGCAATGGACCGTTCCATTTTCATCGCAGTCCCGCGGTGGTCATCTCGCAATGCGGGCAAACGTGCAGGATCAAGAAATGGTTCACGGCGGTGCCTTTGGACGGTTGGCTATTTCGATAGCGCTGCCTTACACGTTCGGGCTCTGGTCGCCAAGAGGCAGATCGCAGCTTTGAATTTCAGGAGCCAGCAGGTTGTGCCGGCTCGCTGCCGTCAGTTTACATTTTCACTGTAACGCGATTGTTCCATGGATCACTTATAATGACAGTGTTAGCCGTGCGGGAAACGAGCCTTCCGGCAACGGCAGCCCGGGACGCGATGGCATCGCGGTGTTCGCTGTCGCTGACCAAGACCTCGAAACCGGCCAGTCCGGTTCTTTCTTCCGTTCGGGCGGCCGCACCTCGGCTGTTCCAAGTGTTCGCGGCGATCTGGTGGTGATAGCCGCCAGCGCCGAAAAACGTCGCGCCCGGATAGCGGTTCGTGACATCGAGGCCCATGATGCCGTTCCAGAACTGTTCGGCCATCACGGTATCGCCCACCTGAAGGTGCATGTGGCCGACGATCGTGCCCGTCGGAGCACTGTTCCAGACTTCGCCGCTTGCTGAGTGCATAAGATCGCGGATATCGAGCGGTTCAGTTGCCATGACAATTTCGCCGTTTCGCGACTGCCAGTTGGAAACCGGCCGGTCGGCATAGACTTCGATGCCGTTTCCTTCGGGATCGGCGAGGTAGATCGCCTCGCTGACGATATGGTCGGAAGCTCCCTGAAGCGGGATATGATGCGCGTGGACATGTGCCAGCCAGCGTCCGAGATCGGAGCGATCGGGCAGCAGGAAAGCGGTGTGGAACAGACCGGCGGACCGCGGATCGCGCGGCGCGAGGACGGGTTTGCGGACGAGCTCCAGCAGGGGGGTGTCAGCGGTGCCGAGCGTAACTGTATCAACGCCCGAGTCAGTCTCAACGAAGCCCAGAGCATCCTGATAAAAACCGGACACCAGCGGCAGATCCCTGACATTCAGCCGGACCCGTCCGATCCTTATGGGGGCGAGGGCGAGATCGAATTTTTTGCTTTCCAGTTGTGTGGTGGTCATAGCGGGGAGTCCTGCAATGAAAGGTAAGCGGCCGGATCGGGTTTGTCACCGATCCGGCCAGAGTGGGATTTGTCGGCCGCGGTTCAGTTGCGATTACTGCCGAGCGCGAAGCTGCCGTTGCCCAGCAGGGCCTGCACAATCAGGGCGATCGCCCAGAAAGCAGGAAATTCCCAACCGCCGCCCTCATTGGAAAAAATGAAACCGGCAGCACCGTGCGGCGCATAGATCGAGCCGAGCAGAATCGGGACCAGCGCCAGCGATACCGCGCGGCTGTAGACGCCCAGGATAAGGGCGATACCGCCACCCAGTTCCGCAAGGATGACCAGATAGGCCAGCGCGGCCGGAAATCCGATGCTTTCGAAATAACCCGCCGTTCCGGCAGGGGTGAAGACAAATATTTTTAGCCAGGCATGGGCCAGAAACAGACCGCCCAGCGATACCCGCAGGACGAGGGCCGCAAGTTCGGCGTTATCGGTGTCGGCCAGAACTGCAGGCCGGTATGTTGTGGTCGTTGTCATAATGGAAACTCCTCTTGTGGCGCCGTCATGGCGCCGTTCGAGGGCAATATGGACCTGTCCGGAATATTTGATAATCCGGTCTTTCAGAAGTTTATTGCTTCCAAAATGGAATTAATGCTGGTTTTACCAGCCCGCCTCCCAAGACGGCTTTCCGCGATAACGCTCGACCAGAAAATCGACCAGCACCCGTACTTTGGCGGCCAGATGCCGATTGTGCGGATAGAGTGTATGGACCCCAAGCGGTGCAGGCTCGAACTGCATCAAGACGGGTTTTACTTTTCCGGCAGCAATCGCGGGACCAGAAACAAAACTCGGGACAAAGGCCAGGCCCAGTCCGGCTTCGGCGGCGCCGAGGCAGGCCTCGGCGTTGGAATAACGCAGACGGCCCTTCACAGGGACGGCCGCCAGATCCTTGTCGCTGTCGCGCAATGGCCAGCGGTTCGGGTCCTGCAAGTTGGTGTCGAGAATACATTCGTGCTTCGCGAGATCGGCGGGCAAGGCCGGAACCCCATGTTCCGCGAGGTAGTCGGGCGAGGCCACAGGAAAGATCCGGACCTGGCAGAGTTTACGGGCGATCAGGCTCGAACTGGCAGGCCGCCCGACACGGACGGCCATGTCGAACCCTTCGTCGACCAGATTTACCAATCGGTCGGTAAAGCTGACGTCCAGTTCGATCTCGGAATATTTCAATGCGAAATCATTGAGCGCCGGTGCCAGCTCCATAGCGCCGAAGGTCATCGGGGCGGTCAGCCGCAAGCGCCCGCGCGGAGCCTGCGAGCTATTGCGGATCGACAGGTCGAGACTGTCGAATTCTTCCAGCAGAGGCCGCAGGCGCTCCAGATAGGCCTGTCCCGCCTCGGTCGGCGAAACCGCGCGCGTGGTCCGGTTCAGCAACCGCACGTCGAGTTCGGCCTCCAGCCGTGAAACCAGTTTTGACGCCTGACCCGAACTGGTGCCGAGTTTCAATGCGGCGGCAGTAAAACTGCCGGTTTCGGCGACCGCCACGAACATGCGGTCGCAGTCCAGTCGATCCAAATTTCCACCTTTCTAGATAAGAAAATCGCTTTTCTTAACGCGATTATGCTCCGCTTGGACAGTAATGACACGCCTTTTTTGACCGGATTGACACAATTTCGCCGCTCCCGACCGCGATCTCTGTCCCGTATACGGGTGCGAAGCGTTGGACCAGCGCCCCGACATGCTATAAAATTCAAACAGCGCCAGTTCGTTGATCTGTTCGTCCAGAGATCGAAACCTGTCACGGAAACCGGAAAAGCGGCCGAACGGGTTTCAGCGCGAAAAAGTGACACGAGTAGGGAGGAGCATAATATGACCCGAAAGATTGACGCGCTGATGGAGGATATACGCAACCTCGAAAACCAGTTGGAAGAGGAATTCGAGGCGCGCAGAGCGGCGTTTAACTATCGGCTGCAAAAGAACAAGGTGATCTTCACGGAAGAGGTGAAGCGACAGCACGAGGCCCTGAAAACCCGTCTGTGGGCCTATATGCGGCACGCGCGGCCCCTGTCGGTTCTGACCGCACCTGTCATCTATTCACTGATTATTCCCTTTGTCCTGCTGGACCTGTTCGCGACGGTCTTTCAGGCCGTCTGTTTTCCGGTGTACCAAATTCCGAAAGTGCCGCGAAAAGAGTATATTGTCGTGGACCGCATCAGGCTCGGCTATCTGAACGGGCTGGAAAAATTCAATTGCGCCTATTGCGGCTATTGCAACGGCCTGTTGGCCTACATATCGGAAATTGCCGCACGGACGGAACAGTACTGGTGTCCGATAAAGCACTCGCGCAGAGTGGAGGGCGCTCATCGCCACTATGCCGAGTTTGTCGATTATGGCGACGCTCAGGCCTACCGCGACAGGCTTGCTGCTCTTCAGAAAGAATTGAACGGCAAAAACGGAAGATAACTGATCGCTGGTGACGGTCGTCCTGTCCTAACCGCTGTCCGAGATTTCGATTGATTTCGACGTCCGATTTTCTAACAGTAAATCGGCAGTTTTCAACAAGGGTAACAACGCCGTGTCAAACACTCCGACGCAACGTATCAAGGATCATCCCGACTGGCTTTACCTGCTCAGGGAATACTACGATCTCTATCGGTTGCTGCCTGCGGGCGGCAGCGCCAGCATTCGCGCGCATCAGCGCCGGGTCCGAAACCTGATCAGCGCAGGTTTAAAAGGGAACGCAGAGCTTCGGTTCCGCGAGCCGGCGCTGTTGCCGGTGACGGCCCATTTGCGGCGGGTGCTCGATCAGGGCCGGGCGGAACGGCATGCCGCCCATATCATGGCGATCGAGGCTATTCTGCCGGCGCTCAGCTGGCAATTCGGCTACGACAAGGTGCGCAAGGGTCTGGAGCAGCGCTATGCCTATGCCGAGATCGCTGGCCCGAACGGGCCGGTCGTTCTGGATGACCTGATCCTCGGGTTGGTGCTGTTCGCTCCGAGTTGCACTTATCCGGCGCATGCCCATGACGGGATCACGGAAAGCTACGTCTGCCTGTCAGGAGCGGTGTCGGAAAACGATCAGGGCGTCTATGCGCCCGGTTCGCTGATCTTCAACCCGCCGGGGCACGTGCACCGGATCACGGTGTCGGATGTGGAGCCGTCCCTGCTCGCCTACGCCTGGGAGGGGCCGCGGGACAAGCTGGCGGGACAGAAGATGAAATTCACGCGGACGGGCGGCAAGCCGAAGGTCTGAGGCTTGGGCGCCTAGAGGCCCAACTCCTCGAAAACCGCCGGGAACCGCGGATCTGTCCGGATGTTTTCAAAATCCGGATCGAACTTCTTTATCCATTCGATCTTGTGCCGCGAAGCGCACAGCCGAAGTGTTTTCCGCAGGAAGGCAAGCGCCTTGTCTGTTTCGTCGAGTTCCGCAAACAGGCTGGCGATATTGTAGGTGGTTCTCGCGTCTTCCACGTCAAAGGAGGCCGCAAGATTTGCCCAGCGCAGGGACTCTTCTTTCTGGCCCAGATAAAACAGAGCCATGGCCCCCACATAGACAGCCCTGTCGTCATAGGGATTCAGCGCGATACGTTTCTTGGCGACCTTAAATACATGCTGCGCGGTAATCGACGCCGCCTCAATGCGTCCGCTGGCTTTCAGGCACAACAAATACATCATGCCGGTATGCAGATCCTGATCGTCTAGTTCGTAAGCGCGCTTCATGGACGGATAAGCAACTTCGGACCTGCCGGAAACGATGTACATCAGCCCGCGGTACAGATGCGCCTCGACCAGATTGGGTCTTTGCTTGAGGGCTTTCTGAAACTGTACTTCGGCCTCTTCGTAGCGCGCGAACAAAGACAGCAGCCGTCCAAGGGCGCAATGAGCCTCCGCCAGATCGGGGTCCAAAGCCAAGGCTTTTTCGCAATAGGACATCGCATCCTGCAGCAAATCATCGTCCGCATCGTAGTGAAAACCCAGCATCGCAATGCTGTCGGCCAGCCCGGCGAGGGCCGGGCCATAGTTCGGATCCAGCTCGATGGCTCTCTCAAAAGACAGTTTGGACAGTTCGACGCTTTGCAGCGTCATCTCTTTCAGAAAGGCCCGCCCGCGCAGATATGACTCGTGCGCCTCTACATTCTTTGTGCCGCGGGAGCCCGGTCCGGAGCTGGCGGCAGGCGAGAAATGCAACTCCAGTGCCGCCACGACGCTGGAGGCAATTTCGCTCTGCAGATCGAAAATCCGCACCAGCTCGCGGTCATAGCGTTCGGCCCAGATCTGGCGGTTTGTCTTTCCATCGATAAGGCGGGTTGTGATCCGGATATTTTGTTCGTATTTCCGGACGCTGCCTTCAAGAACATAGCGGACAGACAGGTCCCGGGCCACCTGATCCGGGCGGTTCGCAGGCCCCCTGAACGCTGCGGCTGAACTGGAGGCCGCGACGGACAGGTTGGGTACTTGCGACAGGTCCGTCACGATGTCTTCGGCAATGCCGTCAGCGAAATAGTCCTGCTCGGCATCACCGCTCATGTTGACAAAGGGCATCACGGCGATTGACAGCGCGCCTTCCGCTATGACCGCACTGTTCTGCAATGGCGGCTGGTGGACCGCATGCCCGGCGTCTTCGACCAGCTTGTGCATGTCGGTTATCGCCACACTGTCGCGTAGGGCGATTTCATCCGCAAGTGCCTTGGTTTCGGGCGAGGGTTCCACTCCCAGTTCGTGTTGCATCATCTGCCGGCAGTTCTGAAACTGGGCGATGGCCTTGGACCGCTCGCCGTTGGAGGCATAGAGCTGCATCAGTGTACGGTGACTGTCCTCGCTGTAGGGATCGAGCGACAGAAGATCGCGGGCGGACCGGAGCGCCGCCTCGATCTCGCCGCGATCACTTTGTGCATTGACCCTGCGTCTGAGGATATTGGCGGCGTGGTCGCGGCATGCCGCTCGCATTGACATTACCCAGAGCATCGCGTCTTCGCTGCCGTCAAACTCTTCCAGAAAATCGCCGCCATAGAAGGCGCGTAACTCTACGGTCGCGTCGTCGCCGCCGGATTGTTCAAATTGTCGGAGATATGCGGCATCGGACGCAACTATGGCAGGATTGACCGCTAGTGTACCGCCTTCAACCAGAACGGCGGCATCTCCAACGGCGCTCCGGATGTCCGACAAGGCGCTACGCAGGCTGTTTCGGGCCTGTTGCTCCATACGGTCGCCCCAAAATATCGCGGCCAGATGTTCGCGGCTCCAGCTACGGTCTGGGTCCGACGCGAGAAAGGCAAGCATATAAAGGCCTTTGCGGGTGCGGAGCTTTACCACATGGCCGGAGGCGTCCTGCAGAGACAACTCGCCCAGCGTCCGAAGCGTAAAGTCGGCCTTGTCCTTATTGGCGTCCAACTAATCCCTCCACCGCCTTCAATGCATTTTTTTTAATGAGCTTTGTGCAGAATTATCGCGTTTTTGCCGCCCGTGTCACGGTGTTTTAGCACTGGCGTCACGCGGTTACGGAAAATTGGAAGTGTCGAAACTACAAGATCTAGGAGATCGAACCCATGTTTGCAGATACCTTCACCGCCCCGGAAAAACCCGAGCACTTCAAACTGAATTGGCTTTCAACATTCAAAAAGATTGTTTCGGAGAGGTTCAGCAATAGAACCGCTCTGTCCACAGACCACCTTTCTGAAAGCCACTATCGCGACCTCGGGCTGTCCAAGCATCGGCGTGACGCCGCAGCCGATATCCGGCCGGTGATCATCCTTGGACCGATGTAATACGCGAGCACCTGATTAAAGGTCACGCCGAAAGTTCTCTGAACTCGCAGGCAATCCGTCGGTCAAGGAGGCCTTTGGCCAGAAAAAGAAACGATGTGAGCGATTTCAGGCGCTCAATAAGACGCAATCGGCCAGATACTGCAAGGGCATCCCGCCGCGAGCGGGGAGGCGACGGACCTCACGTTGCAGTTTCATTCGATGCTCGTTTTTCTCGGCGTTGGCATTGTTACATATAGGACTAGCAGTTCTCCGTTTCCGGCAAGAGTGACTTTCCGGTATTTTGCTGCCCCGAATTGTACCTCGGCCAGGACAATGATGCTTGCACCCGGTTTCATGAGTCGGACCGCACCCTGCGCTAAACATGATCGGGACAGTGAGGAAGCCACTGCGAGCCGTATGTGCGCCGCCAGACGCGCAACCAAAATTCACAAGCTACATGTAGTCAAATCTGTTTACCGAGGCCTGAATGGAAGAAACGATGCGATACAAATCATAACCATTCCTGAAAACGGGGTCGCTGCGACGGCTATTCTGATCCGGATTTAGATTATGCCGCCGCACCGTTTGTGGAGCCACGGCGTTCTTTGAGTGCGTTTATGATAGCGGCAACCAGATGGTCGCGCCGGACCGGTTTTAGAATCACGCTCGAGAATTCTGTTGCCGCGTTTTCCTTGTTCTGTTTGACTTTGTTGATCATGGAAAGAAGAATCGCGGGAAAACGGTCAAGGTCGGATTGCTGCCTGATTTGCAGCAGTAACTCGACACCGGACATCCCGGGCATCTGGTCGTCAATCAGTGCCAGATCGAACCGTCGGCCAGTCAACGCTTCGGATTTGAGCGTCCGGATAGCCTGTTCTGCGCTTTCCGCGACCACAACCTGCATACCCAGTTGCTCCAGCCCTCTTTCCAGTACGGACCTGCTGATTTCCAGATCGTCAACAACCAGAACCCGCTTGCCGACGCAGATCATTTCGTCCCGCTTGCTCCGGACAGAGGTCTCGCCCGACTTCTCCAGAGTAAGGTTGATCATGAATATCGAGCCCTTCCCGAGTTCGGACTGTACGGCAATTTCCCCGCCCATCAGCTGGACGAGCCGACGCGCTATGGAAAGGCCCAATCCGGTGCCTTCATAGCGGCGGGTCGTACCGCCTTCGACTTGTTCAAACGGTGTAAAGATGTGGGGTAACTTACTGTGAGGGATGCCCTGACCGGTGTCACTGATCTCGAATTTCAGCGCGACCTTTCCCCCATATTCCTGTTGCTTGGCCACGCGCACGGATACGGACCCGTCTTGCGTGAATTTCACCGCGTTCCCGATGACGTTCGTCAGCACCTGTCTGATACGCCCGACGTCGCCAACGGGCATCATGTCTTCGAGACCGATCATGTCTACAGAAATCTCGGTATTGTTTTCAGCGGCAGTGGGCGCGAGCAATGCCGCCACATCGAAAACTGTATCATGCAGATTGAAAGGCGCCGCCGCCAGTTCCATCTTGCCGGCCTCGATCTGTGAATAATCCAGAATGCTGTTGATAATCGCGAGCAGAGCATGAGCAGAGGAGTAGATCGTATTCGAAAATATCCTCTGATCTTCCGACAGATCGGAGTCGCTCAACAGATCCGACATGCCGATTATCCCGTTCATCGGTGTGCGGATTTCATGGCTCATGTTTGCCAGAAACAGGTCTTTTGCTTTGTTGGCAACCATTGCGCGCTGGCGCAGTTCGATTTCCTTTTTCCGGGCGTTCACGGAAACCACAAGCTCGAATGTCATGTAGAAAAACAGGGAGGCCAGAATAAGTCCGATGAAGATTTCGTCCCAATTTTGCCGGGGCACAGTGGAAGCGACAGCCGATGCGACATTGATGAAGTGAAGGCTGGCATTTTCCTGAATCCATATCTTCCGCATGTCCGTTGCCAGCGACTCGAGTTCCGCGCGGTTTGCCTCGATGTCGGACTTTGGATAGGGTCCGTTGCCGTAAAAGAACTCTTCCGCATCTTCCAGATAGGAAAAATACCTCTCGACCTGCGCCTTGATCGGAGCGCTTGAGAACACCTCGTATCTTGGAATATCGTTGACCCGGCTCCAGAGTATTTCGAACCGGACCCGGGTGTCTGTAATCGTGGTATTTCCGAGCGCAACGTCAGCAAGGGCCTGCTGCAGCCTGACCGTTTCCAGTATTAGTTCGTTCACATACCATGTGTTGCTGGAAATGTTGTATGCAAGCTCCCTCCGCGCCTCCTGTAATTCCGCGCGATGAGCCAGCAGGGATCCCAAAAGCAATGCCGATAGAATCCCCGCTATAAACCCGCGGGTTACAGGGTTTTTGAGAGAGAACATGTCACACTTCAGTCAAGGATTTCCAAAGACCTTAACTGCCATATCATCTTTTCGTCAAACTCTGATTGGATTGCCTGCTCTTGGGATTGCGGGTAAATGACCCAAATCGGGCCTTTGTCCCTTATCTTCATCTCTTCGCCGTTCATTTCCAGCGCTAATAAAACATTGTGCATCGCGGCGTCGGACATCGGTATCTTGACGCTGTAGTCATTAAGAGCTGTTGCTATGATGTCCTTTCCGTGCGCACCGACTGCCTCCAGAAGCGAGGCCAGATCAATGCCGGAAAACCTGGTTGGTCCGTCCGTCCATCGGGTGAAGGTTTCTACGGTCTTCCAGTCCAGCTGCTCGATCATGACGCGATCGAACTTTGCGGTTTCTCCGTCATTTTTCTCGCTTATGGATCCGCTGACGCTCAATATTACAGGGCCGGTCGGCGATCCGAGCATCGATGCGGTTGCGGCGCTTGCCAATGACGCGGCCAACACTGCGAGTAGCAGGCGTTTTAGAATAGTTTTCACGGGGTTCTCCACTCGACCAGTTTCAATTTCAATTAACTCCAAAAAAGAGGGGGGGCAACTCTCCTTCAAGTTAATGCAGCGGTATTGACTAATAGTTAAAGAGGGCGACCAGATGGGACTGCCACCGAAAGGTGCTTTCGGTCATCCGTTGCAGGTTAGTGCTTTCAGCGTCGGGCCGCCCTTGCCGGAGCCGGCGGAAAACACGAATTTCCACATTTTGAAGTCTGGATTTTCCGCCTTCTTTGTTGCGTAGCGAGAAAGGTTTTCCGGCCGGAAAGGGCCTTTCGGAATCTTAAAAATTTCCTTGATGGTGAGGTTGAAAAAATTTTTCAAAATACAGACCGTTCTGGCAAAACGAATCATATCAAAAATAAAAAAACAGGCAGATATAATTCTCAAATTAAGAAAATTTATTTCAACTTAATGGGGGGCCTTAAATGGCAATACAAAGCTTTGCCGACTATGCGCAAGCAGCCGGCATTTCACTGGTCGACGCGGAACTTACACAGGGGCAATTCTCATCGACTTACACAAACTGGCTGGTGCAAGTGGTTGCGCCGGACTTCCTCGACGGACAGGACATCGGAAACTGGACGATCAGCATCAACCAGAACGATCCCGGCGCGCCGTATTTCAGCAGCGCGGACGGGCTGACCGC
>JAHEFH010000005.1:0-14283 GCA_024640245.1 Paracoccaceae bacterium
AAGAGCGCGACCCGCAACAGCAAGCTGCGCAACCGAGCGCGACGTCTGCCGATCAGTTCGCTCTCGATTTCGCGCAAAAGGTCGAATTGCCGTTCCGGTTCGGGTAGCGGCGCCTTCGTCCGCTTTCTGCTGGACGGCTTGTCCGGACGGGCTTTGCCGCGCGCCACCAGCGCTTTCAATTGTTTCACCGCATCCAGATCGGAGGAGGCTACAAGTCCGCGTTTGGCCGCCAGATGCCGTGCCGCGCGGAGTTGCTTGTCGGTCAGGTCGGCGGCCTCGATATCCGCGATCTTGCCCACGAATTTCGACAGGCGCGGTTGCTTGTCTCCGGTGGGAGCCTCGTCGGTGTCACGCGGCATAGTCATAGACCTCACGCGCATCCCGAAGCCGATCGAAAAAATGCAGTTTCCCGTCTTTCAATATGGCGGCCGAACCGCAATAACGCTCCAGAACTGCCGGTTTGTGCGATACTACCACAGCGGAAGCCCGTGCCAGCCTTTGTTGCAGGACAGGCATTGCGCGGCGGTTGAATTCGGTATCCGTGGTCGAAGGCATGCCCTCGTCGATCAGGTAAATGTCGAAATCGAGCGCAAGCATCGCGGCGAAATTCAACCGCGCGCGCATGCCGCTGGAATAACTGTGCAGCGGCCGCTCGAAATAATCACCCAGATCGGTCAGGTAGCGGCAGAAGCTCTCGACGTAATCCGGATCCAGGAAATACAGGCGCGCCAGATAGCGTGTGTTCTCGACCGCGTTCAGCTTTGGATCCAATCCGGCAAGCGTGCCGATCGGAAAGGAGACGCGGCAGCTTCGGATCACTTGCCCTTCGTCGACCGGCTCCAGCCCGCACATCATGTTGATCAGCGTGGTTTTTCCTGTCCCATTGGCCGCGAGAACGCCGAGGCTGCGGCCCCGTTCGATCCGGAAAGTGGCGCGATCGAGGATCACTTTGCGCCGCTGGCCGGTCCAGTAGGATTTGCTTACATTGCGGAATTCGATCATGCTCGGCGTCGGTTTGGACGGCCGCGCAGTGGCCGTCGGGGCAGAAAATTGGTTAACGTATTAGACCGGCAATTCGTTAACGGCTTGTTACTTGCGGACACAAACCCTAAACTTGAATTTCGGCGGATAAAGCTGTTGACCACTAACAATTGTGGTGTATGGTATACCAGATTGCCGAACGGCGGATCATATGTTTATAGCGCGCACGCATGACGGGGGAGAGAATTGCGGACGGTATTTACAACTTTGACGTTGTTTGCGCTCTGGCTGCTAATGTCGGGTGTTTACGAGCCTCTGACCATCGGATTCGGCGCAATATCCTCGATAATCGCAATCTATGTCGGCAAACGCATGAACGCGATCGATCGCCACCCTCTTGAAATCCATATAAATTTCGCAAAGATGGCGACCTACTTCGGTTGGCTGATGGTTGAGATCGCGAAATCCAACTGGGAGGTGACAAAACTTATAGTGGCGCCGAAGATGAGGCTGAGACAGAATATGTTCGAAGTGCCCTACGTTCAGAAATCGGACCTCGGGCAGACCATCTTTGCCAACTCGATCACACTGACGCCGGGCACCATCACGGTAGAGGTCGAACCCGGTCACTTTCTGGTCCACGCGCTCGCTTATTCCGAGGATGATCACGAAGCGCTGGCGGATATGGGGCGTCGGGTCGCCGCAGTAGAAACGAGTGCCGCCTGATGATGTTTGTTGTTGCCGCTTTCGCCCTGATTGTCGCCATGGTTTGCCTGCTGGTGCGCCTCTATGTCGGTCCGACTGTTTATGACCGGGTTCTGGCCTCCAATGCTTTCGGTACGCAGACTGTGTTGTTCATCGGCGTCTTGGGATTCTTGACCGGACGCCCGGATTTCCTCGATATCGCTCTGCTCTATGCGCTGATCAACTTCATCGGCACAATCGCGGTGCTGAAATTCTTCCGCTACGGTTCCATGGGTGATGTTGTGAAGCGGCCGGCAAAATCGGAGGGCGAATAAGTGTTACCCGTGATTATCGACATTCTGAGCTGGATCATGATCCTGACAGGCGGCGCGTTCACTATCATTGGTGCGGTCGGTCAGTTGCGGTTCCCCAATTTCTGGGCGCGTCTGCATGCGGCATCGGTTTCCGACTCCGCGGGTGTGATCCTTCTGATCGCAGGCATGTGCCTTCAGGCGGGGCCGACGCTGATCACCGTAAAACTTCTGGTGATCGGGTTGTTCCTTTTTGTCACCGGCGCGACGTCGACGCACGCCACGGCCAGCGCCGCGCTGGTTTCCGGATTGACGCCGCCCGTGCTTAAACAGAAGTCCGGCGAAGATAATTCCGCCGACAAGTCGGAGAAGCCCGGCTCATGATCGTCACGATAATCGATATTCTGCTGTTTTTCATGCTGGTGATGACGGCGCTGGCCATCGTCAATCGCCGCCGTCTCTTTTCGGTCGTCATGCTGGCTGGCGTTTTCAGTCTCCTGACAGCCTTGCTGTTCGTGACGATGGACGCGGTCGATGTTGCCTTTACCGAGGCGGCTGTCGGCGCAGGGATTTCCACCGTTCTGATGCTGGGCACGATCGCCCAGACCTCGCGGCGGGAAAAAGATCCGACGCGCTCCGGTGTCCTGCCGTTCTTCGTTGTTGCCGTTACAGGCGCCGCGCTGGTTTACGGGACGCTGGACATGCCGAACTTCGGCGATCCGAACGCGCCGGCGCAATTGCATGTCGGGCCTGACTATCTGAAGAACAGTGTCGAGGACATGGACCTGCCGAACGTCGTGACCTCCATTCTCGCGAGCTATCGGGGCTACGATACCCTGGGCGAGACGGCGGTGGTGTTTACGGCCGGTATCGGTGTTCTGCTGCTGATCAGCGGCCTTGCGGGGCGGCGTCGGCGCGAAGACGAGGAGGAGAACTGATGCAGCACCATCTGATCCTGCGTGTCATTACCAAACTGCTGGTATCGACCATCATCCTGTTTTCTCTCTACGTGCAGTTTCATGGTGATTTTTCACCGGGCGGCGGTTTTCAGGCCGGTGTAATCATGGCGGCCGCATTTATCTTCTACGGACTGGTTTTCGGTCTGGAAAACGTGCAGCGGGTATTCCCGCCGTGGATCGTGCACCGCATGATGGCGCTGGGCGTCATGATCTATGCCGGCACGGGCTTTTTCAGCATGTTTCTGGGCTATGATTATCTGGACTATAACGCCTTTGCCCCGCATCACCCGAGCCACGGTCAGCACTACGGTATTCTGGCGGTCGAACTCGGTGTTCTGGTGACGGTGACGGGCGTGATGGTTGCAATTTACTATGCCTTCGCGGGTCGCCCGCCGCAGGTCAGCGACGAAGACTGGTAGGAGGCGCGAATGGCAGTCAAAAGCGGAACCGAACCGGCAGTAGCGTCCCACATCTTCGATTGGGACTTTGTCTTCGGCCATGCCAATTATTGGCTATTCATCGTGTTGATGATGACCGGCCTGTACATAGTTGTCGCGCGCGGCAATCTGGTGAAGAAGATCGTTGGCCTGAACATCTTTCAGGTGGCCGTCTTCATGCTGTACATCTCGATCGGCAAGGTTACCGGCGGCACCGCGCCGATCTTTCCGCTCGACATGAAAGTCGACCCGACAGTGGTCTATTCGAACCCTCTGCCGCACGTTCTGATACTGACCGCCATTGTCGTGGGGATTGCCACGACATCGCTGGGTCTGGCGCTGATTGTGCGCATCAAGGAAGCGTTTGATACAATCGAGGAAGATGAGTTGTTGCTGATAGAACGTAAGCTGACCGCGGCAGACAACCGCGAACACGGTCCGGCCATGGGCGGGCGCGCATAATGGCAACAGCAGAAGTAGAACACACCGCCCGGACACTGGCGGACCATCTGCCGGTATTGCAGATACTGGTGCCCTTCGTGGCGGCCCCGCTGATCGTTTTATTTGGCAATCGCGCGCTAGCATGGCCGCTGGCCTTTATCGCGAGCGCAATCGCCTTCGTGATCTCATGCTTGCTGTTGGCGCAGGTGATCGACGGCGGGTTCATTTCCTATGCCATCGGAGGCTGGGCTCCGCCCCTGGGCATCGAATACCGCGTCGACGCGACCAATGCGCTGCTGCTGTTCCTGATTTCGGGGATCAGTACAGTCGCACTGCCTTACGCGTTCACCTCGATCCGGTCAGAAGTTCCGAAACGCAACCACACGCTGTTCTATGCCTGCTATATGCTGTGTTTCACCGGCCTTCTGGGTGTGGTGATCACCGGCGATGCTTTCAACGTCTTCGTGTTTCTCGAGATTTCGTCGCTGTCGACTTATGTGCTGGTGGCGCAGGGAGCAGGGCGCGACAAGCGGGCGCTGACTGCAGCCTATGACTATCTGATCATGGGCACCATCGGCGCGACCTTCTTCGTCATCGGTCTGGGCATGCTCTATATGTCCACCGGAACACTGAACATGGCGGATTTGGCCGACAGGATCGCGGATCAGGGCGGCAACCGCACGATCCGCGCGGCATTTGCCTTTATCGTCGTCGGCATGGGTCTGAAAGTGGCGCTTATGCCGCTGCACCTGTGGCTGCCGAATGCCTATACATTCGCGCCCTCGGCGGTGACGGTGTTCCTTGCCGCTACTTCGACCAAGGCGGCGGTTTACGTCCTGCTGCGTTTCATGTTCTCGGTCTACCAGCCGCCCTTCGTATTCGAGGTCAATACCCTCTACTTCATCTTTATTCCTTTCGCCCTTCTGGCCATGTTCGTCGCCAGTTTCGTAGCGGTGTTCCAGTCCGACTTCAAACGCATGCTGGCCTATTCCTCGATTGCCCAGATCGGCTACATGCTGCTTGGTATCGCGATGCTGAACACCAGCGGTCTGACGGCAACGGTCGTGCACATGTTCAACCACGGCATAACCAAGGGCGTTCTGTTCATGGGCGTCGGCGCTCTGGTCCTGAGAGCCGGCAGTTCTTTCTACGACTCCATCGCGGGTCTGGGTCGGCGCATGCCGCTCACGGGTGCAGCCATTGTCGTCGGCGGGCTTTCCCTGATCGGCGTGCCGGGCACGGCGGGCTTCGTGTCCAAGTGGATGCTGGTGCAGGCGGCCTTTGAAAACGGCTTCTGGTGGATTGCCATCCTCGTCGTACTGTCCTCGCTGCTGGCGGTCGCCTATGTCTGGCGCGTGTTCGAGGTAATCTACCTCAAGGAACCGGCTGCCGACGCGCCGCGCGGCGATCCTCCGCTACCGATGCTGATCCCGATGCTGATTCTCGCCGGCGCCTGCCTTTGGTTCGGCATTGATACGCAGCTCACCATAGGCGCGGCCCATACCGCTGCTGAAAGCCTTCTGGAAGGCTCGTTCGGCATGGCGCCGTCCGCGGCCGCCGTAACCGAAACACTGGGGCATTAGGAGGCGACATGGAAACCAGTACCGCAATATTCCTGTCCATGCTGATCCCGACTGCGGCTGCCGCCGGCAACATGGTCTGGCGCAACCAGCCGAACCTGCGCGACGGGTTCACCTTCGTCTGCGCTGTCCTGACATTCCTCTGCGTTCTCGTGGTTCTGGACAACGTCGGCAGCGGCTCGACCCTTCCCATCACGATTCTGGAAGTCTTCCCGGGCGTCGATCTCGCCTTCAACGTCGAACCGCTCGGCCTGCTGTTTGCCATCATTGCGTCGGGGCTCTGGATTCTGACGCATATCTATGGCGTCGGCTACATGCGCGGCAATGACGAGAAGCACCACGCTCGGTTCTTCGCCTGTTTCGCAGTGGCCATCGCCGCGGTGATGGGCATCGCCTTTTCGGCGAACATGTTCACGCTGTTCCTGTTCTACGAGATACTGACCGTATCGACCTATCCGCTGGTGGCCCACAAAGGCACGCCGGAGGCGATCAAGGGCGCGCGAACCTATCTGACCATCCTGATCGGCACGTCGATCGCCCTGCAACTGACGGCGATCATCTGGACTTTCACGCTGGCCGGCACGCTCGATTTCAAGATCGGCGGCATTCTGGACGGGAACGTCGAAGGTTTCATGGTGCCTCTGCTTCTGGGCCTCTACGCCTTCGGTATCGGCAAGGCTGCCTTGATGCCGTTCCACCGCTGGCTGCCCGCGGCTATGGTCGCGCCGACACCGGTTTCCGCCCTGCTGCACGCGGTTGCGGTGGTCAAGGCGGGTGTGTTCACCATGCTGAAGGTCGGGATCTACATCTTCGGTATCGATTTTCTGGCCGAAACCGGTGCATCCGAGTGGCTGATGTGGCTGGCGGCCTACACCATTATCGCCGCCTCGGTCGTGGCGATGACCAAGGACAACCTCAAGGCGCGGCTGGCCTATTCCACGGTCTCGCAACTCGCCTACATCACGCTGGGCATGGCGCTGGCGACCCAGATGGGTGCGATCGGCGGCGGCATGCATATCGCCATGCACGCGATGGGCAAGATCACGCTCTTTATGTGCGCCGGTTCGATCTACGTCGCCTATCACAAGACCGAAATATCCGACATGACGGGCCTTGGTCGCATCATGCCGATCACATTTCTCTCGTTCCTGATCGGCGCGTTGTCGATTATCGGCCTGCCGCCGCTCGGCGGCAGCTGGTCGAAATGGCTGCTGCTGGTCGGCGCCGTCGATGCGGGCCACCAGATCATCATAGCCGTACTGATGATCAGTTCGCTGCTGAACGTGGCCTACCTGCTGCCCGTCGTGGGGCGCGGCTTCTTCCTCGGCGACACCAAGGGCAAGCCGGTGGCCGAGGCACCGATCATGTGCTGGGCGCCGCCCGCGATCACGGCGATCGGCTGTATCGTCCTGTTCGTCTATGCAGGCTATATTGAAACATTCCTCACGCCCATTGCGGCGGCGGCAAATTAAGGAGGCATCATGGCAGGTTCCCGCAAAGATGATCCGGACAAGTTTCCGCCGCTCGGCCAGAAGATGATGTGGCTGGAGAAACCGGGCTCGGTCGCCAAGGTCGTGATCGGGCTGGTGCTGGCCTGCGCGCTGGTTGTCCTTGCCGACTTTTTCTATGAGAAGCACGGCCACTTCGCCGAGGAAGAGGTCGAAGGCTTCTTCGCCATGTTCGGCTTCGTGATGTTCACCCTGCTGGTTCTGGCCGCGCGCGGATTGCGCGTTCTGGTCGGCGAGCGAGAGGATTACTACGGCAAAAAGGCGATAGACCAGGAAGAGAGCTATCCGGAAGACCAGATCGAGATCAAGGATTACGACGATGATTAGTGTGATCCCAACGGCCTTTCTGTTCTTCGCCGCCGCGCTCGTCCTGCTGGCGCTGCCGAAAAAAGGCATCCTGCGTCCGCTGCTGCTGCTGGCCACGCCGATCATCGCCGCCGCCTGGGTCTGGAACTCGGGGCTGGGCAATTTTGCGCAGATCGAATTCTTCGGTTTGGAACTGGAATTCATGCGTCTCGACCGGCTTAGCCGGGTATTCGTGATGGTGTTCTGCCTCGCGGCTTTCCTTGGCAACCTCTATGCCTGGCACGTCCGCGATACGGTGCAGCAGGTCGCGGCGCTGCTCTATGCCGGTTCCGCCATAGGCGCGGTGCTGGCCGGCGACATGATCACGCTGTTCTTCTACTGGGAGGGCACTGCCATCGCGTCCGTGTTCCTGATCTGGGCGCGCGGCACCGAGGGCGCCTACTGGACCGGCATGCGCTATCTGATCATCCAGATCGGCTCGGGCGTGATCCTGCTGGCCGGCGTGGTGCTGTGGTACCATGACACGGGCTCCATCGCCTTTGAGCGCATGACGCTCGGTTCGCTGGCGACATGGCTGATCTTTCTGTCCTTCGGCATCAAATGCGCCTTTCCTCTGCTGCACAACTGGTTGCAGGACAGCTATCCGGCGGCGACCGTCACCGGCACAGTGATCCTGTCGGCCTTTACCACGAAACTGGCGGTCTACGCGCTGGCGCGCGGCTTTGCCGGTACGGAAATCCTGATCTACATCGGCACGGTCATGACCCTGTTCCCGATCTTCTTTGCCGAGATCGAGAACGACCTGCGCCGCGTTCTGGCCTATTCGCTGAACAACCAGCTGGGCTTCATGGTCGTGGGCATCGGCATCGGCACCGAGATGGCGCTGAACGGCACTGCCAGCCACGCTTTCGCGCACATCCTCTACAAGGCCCTGCTGTTCATGTCCGTGGGCGCGGTGCTGTTCCGCACCGGCACGTCCAAGGCCTCCGAACTGGGCGGGCTGTACCGGACCATGCCGCTGACCGCGACCTTCTGTCTGGTCGGCGCCGCCTCGATTTCCGCCTTCCCGCTGTTCTCGGGCTTCGTCACCAAGTCGCTGATCCTCGACCAGGCGGCGGGCGCGCACTACGAACTGGTCTGGCTTGCGCTGGTCTTTGCGTCGGCAGGGGTTCTGTCGCACTCCGGCATCAAGATCCCGTTCTTCACCTTCTTCGCGCATGACAGCGGCAAGCGCCCGGCAGAGGCACCGACCCATATGCTCTGGGCCATGGGCATAACGGCGTTCCTGTGTATTTTCATCGGGGTGTTCCCGGACACGCTCTATGCGATCCTGCCCTATGACGTGGACTATGCGCCTTACACGGTCGGCCATGTCGTCGGTCAGCTGCAACTGCTGCTGTTCGCGCTGCTGGCCTTCGTGGTCGTCTACCGCACCGGCATCCACCCGCCCGAGGTCCGGCAGATCAATCTGGATTTCGACTGGACCTACCGCAAGGCCGCGCCCAGCGTGATCCGCGTTGTGGCGGCCTTCGTGGCGCATGTTTACGGCGGTATCCTGACCTTCCTGACCAACCGGGTGAACAACACCATGAACCGCCTGTACCGGTCGCACGGGCCAGAGGGCCGCATGGCGCGCAACTGGCCGACCGGCGCGATGGTGCTGTCCATAGCCCTGTTGCTGGGCGCGACACTGCTGGTGAATTTCGCGGGATAAGAGCTTTGGTCTAGGCGGCGTAGGCTGCCCAGACCAGACCGGCGATCAGCGATCCGGTAAATCCGAAGGCGACATAGGCTGCAAAGACGCGCGGCTTGACCAGCGCCCATACGGCGATCGCCGCCGGAATGCAGGACACCGATCCGGCCATCATGAAGGCCATGGCCGCGCCCTGGCTCATTCCCTGTCCGATCAGCCCCTGCACCAGAGGCACGGCGGCATAGCCGTTCAGATAGGCCGGCCCGCCGACCAGAGCGCCCAGGAATATCGGCCGCAGCCCGTCACCGCCCAGCGTCGTCGCGATCCACTCTGCCGGAACGAAGCGCACCATCACGGCCTCGACCAGATAGGCCAGCGCCAGCCACTTCAGCAGGAACAGCGCGTTTTCAACCGCGGTATCGCGAAAGGACTTCAGCCGGTCGGCGTGTTTCCAAAATGTCCAGACCGCCGTTCCCCTGAACGGATCACTCCCGGAACATCCGCATGACTTCACGGAGCCCGCGCGCAGCGGGTCGGCAAACAGTGCCGTTCCCGACAAGGCCATCACGCTGAAGCCTCCGAACAGTCCGAAGCCGACCGCCGCCACAGTCTTGCCGATGGCAAAGTCCACGCCCAGAGCGCCCGAGGTGATAACGAACATCGCAGGATCCATGATCGGCGAGGACAACCAGAAGGCCATGACGGCGGACAGGGGTGTGCCCATAGCCAGAAGGGCGGCGACAAAGGGAATGACCTCGCAGGAACAGAACGGAGCCAGTCCGCCGACAAGGGCGGCAAGTACGATCATCCGGCTCTCGCGACCCTGAAAGGCCTTGCCGACAACAGTCTCTGCTCCGGTCGCACGAAGGTAGGCGATCATAAGGACCGCGATTGCGATGAAAATTGCGGTGCTGCCCAGATTGTCCAACATAGACAGGATCGAGGGCCAGACCTCGGCGGGGGCGAAGATCGCCACACCTGCCAGAACTGCGGCGAACAAGGCCCATGCCTTGTCGATCCGCCGGAAAAGCCCGCGACGTCGCGGGGCAGGGTGTGTTGCGTCAGCCATGGCCTTGATCCTTGTTTGCGAGTGTTGGAGCGGCATCCTCGCAGCAATTCCTCAACAGGAAGCGCGACAAAGCCTCGACGCGGCCATAGGCAACAGAAGAGCAAATGATGCTGCGCCCCTGCTTGGCCTGTTCGACCAGTCCTGCCGCCGTCAGTATCTTGAGGTGATGGGTCAGCGTAGACCCTTTGACGCCGCTGCGCTCGCCCAGTTCGCCCATCGGCAGGCCGTCGGGGCCGGCGCGCACCAGCACTTGCAGGATGCCCAGACGCTGTTCGGATCCCAAGGCCGCAAAGGCGGCGCCGGCTTCGGTTAGCGATAGTTCGGAGTTCTCGAATTTTTTCATATTTCTATATTTCTAATAATTTCGAAATATGCAAGTGTTATTTTGAAGCCGCGGAATTTGTGATACCCGAAGCCATGAGCCTGAAAGACCTCGAATCCCGTATTTCAAACTGCCGCCTCTGCGCCGACCGCTTCGCCGTGACCCGTACCGCGCACGCGCCGCGCCCTGTCGCCTGGCCGTCGGCGTCTGCGCGGATTCTGATCGCGGGACAAGCCCCCGGAGCGCGGGTGCATGACAGCGGCCGGCCGTTCTCCGACCCTTCGGGCGAGCGACTGCGACACTGGATGGGCGTTGACGACGCCACCTTCTATGATCGCCGCAAATTCTCAATCCTGCCGATGGCCTTCTGCTTTCCCGGCTACGACGTAAAGGGCGCCGACCTGCCGCCGCCAAAACTCTGCGCCGATCACTGGCGGGCGCAGGTGCTGGCCGAAATGCCGCAAATCCGTCTGACCCTGCTGGTCGGCGGCTATGCGCAGCGCTGGCATATCGGCAAGGGCACGGTCACCGAAACCGTCAGGGAATGGCGTGACCATGCGCCCGCAATAATTCCCTTGCCCCATCCCTCGTGGCGGAATACCTCGTGGATCAGGAAAAACCCGTGGTTCGAGGCCGACCTGCTGCCCGTCCTGCGCGCCCGAATTGCCGAGGAACTCGCCCGATGACACCGCTCGATCAAGCCCATTCCGCTATGGACACCGACCCTGAAAACGATGCCGCACGGCTGAAGTTCTATGAGCGTCTCGCCGATGCCGAACTGTTCATGGCGCTTGACGGAGAGGCGCGCGAGGACCGGGTCAAGCCCGTGATTTTCGATGTCGAGGGCGGCCGGTTCGCTTTGGTTTTCGACACCGAGGAGCGCCTCACCGATTTCACCGAGCGTCCGTCGCCCTTTGTTGCCATGTCGGGCCGGTCGATCGTCTCGATGCTTGTCGGGCGCGAGATCGGTCTGGCGGTCAATCCGGCGGTGGCCCCGTCCTCGATTCTGCTGTCGCCCGAGGCGTTGGCATGGCTGCATGATACGCTGGGCGCCGGCTTGCAAGAGGGGCAGGGCACGCCCACGGACGTGCACCCGCCCAAAGGTGTGCCGGAAAGCCTGATCACTGCCCTTGATGCGAAATTGTCCACGATGGCCGGAATGGCGCGCGTCGCCTATCTGGCCGATTGCGTCTACAAGGAAGGCCCGCGCAACCATGTCATCGCCTTCGTTGATGCCGAAGATGCGGCGAAACCGGCCATGGCCGCCGCCATATCCGAGGCCCTGACCTTCAGCGGACTGGAGGCTGCCTCGCTCGACATCCTGTTCCTGAGAGCCTCCGATGCGATCTGCGCCAGCCTCGCCCGTGTCGGCCTGCGTTTCGATCTGCCGCAACTGGAAAAGCCTGCCGTCCGCACTGTCAACGCCCCCGGCATGGATCCGGAGAAGCCACCGAAACTACGCTGATCAGTATCCGGCGTCGCGATCCACCAGATACAGGAACGGTTCGCCGGCCTCGCCGCGCCGGATGTTTTCCACAACGACCTGCGCCGCAGTTTCCGCCCGTGTCTGCGCCGCGATATGCGGCGTCACCAGCACGTTTTCCAGATGCCAGTAGGGGTGATTTGCGGGCAGGGGTTCGACCCGGAATACATCCAGCGTTGCCTGACCGATCTGCCCCGATTTCAGCGCCGCAATCATAGCGTCATCATCGATCAGAGGCCCGCGACCGGGGTTGATCACCGAAGCCCCGCGCTTCATTCCGGCAATACGTCTGGCATCCAGCAGGTTTTCTGTTCCCGCGGTTAACGGCAGCAGCAGGACCACGATGTCGGATTGCGCCAGAACCTGCTCCAACCCGTCGTCGCCTGCGTGGCAGGTGACCATTTTGTCCCGCTTCAGCTTGCGGCTCCAACCGAGCGTCGGGAATCCGTGCGAAGCCACGCTGCGGGCGCAGGCCATGCCCAGTTCGCCGAGCCCCAGAAATCCGACGGTTCGTGATCGCGCCAATGGCGGCGGGGTGTCCGCGCTCCAGTCCCTCGGCGCGCGGCTCGCATAAAAGTCCGAGTTCAGGTGATGGCGCAGCACATGGCCCAGAACATAGTCCTGCATGCCCTCGGTAAGCCCCGGATCGACCATGCGTGCCAGCGGCTGGGTCAGCGTCTTGTTGGTCACGATGGCCTCGACGCCCGCCCATGTGCTCTGGACCAGTTTGACGTTCCGGAATGGCGACAGGTCGGAAATGGGTCCGCCCGGCGCGTAGACAAGGTAGTCGACCTCTTCGGGCGCATCCGGATCGCGCGACAGGTCCACGTCCAGTCCTGCGCGCGCGAAGCCGTCGCGCAGATGCGGCTGCCATGCCGTCCAGTCGGTCCCGGACCCGGCCCAGAGGATGCGCACCGCCATCTCAGCGCGGCCTGTGGACATGGGCGCTCTGGACCAGCCCGAAGCCGGCCAGAAGGACCATCATCGCCGAGCCGCCGTAGCTGACCAGCGGCAGCGGTACTCCGACGACAGGAGCCAGCCCCATGACCATCGCCATGTTGACCGCAAAATAAAAGAAGAACGCCGCCGCGATACCCATGGTCAACAACGCGCCATAGCGGTTGCGGTTGGACATCGCCGAGGAAACGCAAAAGATCACTATCAGCAGATAGAGCGTCAGCAGGGTGACACTGCCGACAAAGCCGAACTCCTCGGCCAGCGTCGTAAAGATGAAATCCGTGTGCTTTTCCGGCAGGAAGTTAAGCCGGCTCTGCGTGCCCTGCATGAACCCGCGCCCTGACACGCCGCCCGAGCCTAGCGCGATCTTGGACTGGGTGATGTGATAGCCCGCCCCAAGCGGATCGGTGGAGGGGTCCAGAAAGGTCGATATCCGGCGGTACTGGTAATCCTTCAATAACTGGAATTCGGTACCCTTGGAATACATGACGGCGGTCACCGCTCCGATGCCGAGGAAGACCGAGGTGGCGAAATACCACCAGCTAACACCGGCGACGAACATCATTACACCGCCGCCGGCCACCAGCAGGATCGCGGTTCCCAGATCGGGCTGGCGCAAAACCAGCATGGTCGGCAACAGGATCAGGAATAGCGGAATGATGACCCAGACGGGCCGCGACAGCTTTTCTTCTGGCAGCCAGTCGTAATAAGCCGCAAGAACCATCACCAGGCCGACTTTCATCAGTTCCGAGGGTTGCAACCGCACAACGCCCAGGTCGATCCAGCGCTGCGCGCCCATGCCCATCTCGCCCATGATATCAACGCCGATCAGCAGCACGAGCCCGACCAGATAGGCCAGAAACGAAACGCTCTGCCAGAATTTCAACGGGATGAAGGCAAAGACCACCATGACCGCCATGCCAGCGCCAAAGCGGATGATTTGCGGCATGGCCCACTGGTCGATATCGCCGCCGGCGACGGAAAAGAGCATCAGGAAACCCGCCGAACTGACCGCCGCCAGCAGCAGAGCCAGAGGCCAGTGAAAATACAGGACCTTGGAAAATCCCGTGGGAACGCGTCTTATGCCCGCCTCGAGATAGCTCATGCGCTGCTCTTTTTGGATGGCACGGGGCCTTTGGCCCGCTTTTGCCTGTCATTTGTCGGCATCGGGCCGTAACCGGCCTCGCCCAGATCCAGAGCCGCGTTCATGATATCCTTGGCGATCGGGGCCGCCGCCGCTGAACCGCCGCCGCCGTGTTCCACAATGACCGAGATCGCGTAACGCGGGTTCTCGTAGGGCGCGTAGCCGACGAACAGGGCATGGTCGCGACGCTCCCAGGGCAGGTCCTCGTTCCGGAACACGCCCTTTGCGCGTTCCTCTGTCGTGATGAACCGGACCTGGCTGGTTCCGGTCTTTCCGGCGATTTTTGCATCCTCGCGGTCCAGGCGGGAACGATAGGCCGTGCCGCGCTGGGTATTCGAGACATCGTACATGCCGCCGCGGACCAGTGCCAGATGAGCCGCGTTTATGCCGAGCGGTGCCGGCGGGGCA
>JAHEFH010000005.1:14383-49674 GCA_024640245.1 Paracoccaceae bacterium
GCCAGCGGCCGGTACTTGTTCTCGTTCAGCGTGCGCCAGTCGCCGACCGAAATCCCGTTTACGAACTTGTTCGGGTCGAAACTCGGAGCCGAGGCGAGGGCCATCAGGTCGCCGTTGCGCACATCCATGACCACGGCCGCGGCACTCTCGGTCCCCAGCCTGCGCAAGGCGAGCGACTGCAGTCGCGCATCCACGGTCAGTTGCAGGTTGGCGCCCTGTGTGCTTTCCTCGCGTCCCAGTTCGCGGATCACGCGGCCGACAGAATTGACCTCGATGCGCTTGACCCCGGCACTTCCGCGCAACTCGTGATCCTCTCTTACCTCGATGCCGTTCTTGCCGATCTGGAATTTCGGTATCAGCAGCAGCGGGTCGTCGTCTTCGGTGCGTTCCAGGTCATAGTCGCTGACCGGTCCGACGTACCCCACGATATGGGCGAAATCCGCGCCCTTGGGATATTTGCGGAACTGGCCCTCTGCCGGCAGGATGCCGGGCAGAACGGGGGCATTGGCCGACACGGCGGCGATATGTTCCCATTCCAACCCGCTGACCACCGTCACCGGAACGAAACCGCGGCGCTTCGACATCTCCTTGAGTGCGCTGTCGATTTCTTCTCGAGAAAGGGGCACGATCGCCGAAAGGCGTTCCAGAACCGCTTCGGGGTCGCCGGCCTGTTCGCGCACCATTTCGATCTTGTAGATCGACGTATTGGTAGCGATCGCCTCGCCGCGCCGGTCGAATATCAGGCCGCGTGATGGCGGGATCAACCGCATGTTGACGCGATTTTCCTCGGCCAGCAGGCGGAATTCCTCGCCTTTCGTGACACCGAGTTGCCGCATCCGCCACCCCAGCAGGCCGACCACCGCCAACTGGCTGCCGAACAGGATCAAGCTGCGCCGGTTCAGGCGCGACCGCAGTTTCTGGGCAGAGGATTTGCTTTGCTTCATGACCGCGCCGACATTCCCGCAAAATCCCGCTGCACCGGTTTCTGGACGCCAAAGACGACATTCAGGAAAAGCACGACCAGAGGATAGACTGTTATGGTGAAGATGATCATCGGCAGCAGGAGGGTCAGCGGTTCGCGCGGAACGAAGAGTGCGATGCGCAGGGCGTAGTCCGCCGCGCTGGCCGCACCGAAAAGGCCGGCGAACCAGATCCATTCCGACAGGAACAGCATCTCGCGCACTTCGCTGCGAGAGTTGCGCA
Organism: Paracoccaceae bacterium; assembly: GCA_024640245.1. GTDB lineage: Bacteria > Pseudomonadota > Alphaproteobacteria > Rhodobacterales > Rhodobacteraceae > Amylibacter. The sequence continues at coordinate 15,587 of JAHEFH010000005.1, forward strand.
CCAGCTCTGATATCGCAAGTACAACGAGGGTCCAGAGACCCAGCGGCTGCTGCAACAGAATGTCATTGAGCAAAAACAGCACGACGACGAGCACCATCGGCAGGGCGCGGGGGCGCCGCACGAGCAACGCGACCATCAGCGCGAACAGGATATCGGGCGGTGCTATCTGACCCGGCATCAGGTCGAGCGGGATCAGGCGTACGAAAAGAACGATCGCGAAGGCCGCGGTGAACAGGATACCCACCCGCAGATTTTTTATCCTCGCTGCCTTTTTCATTGCGCAACCCCTTCTTCCGCTGCCGAGGCCGGGGTCATTTCTGACCGTTCGGAGCCGGCCAGCGGCGGGAACTCCGGCCCGATCAGCCGGTCGGGGTTGTTGATCGGCGCGGTCGGTTCGAATCGGATGATGCGCAGGAACTCGAGCCGCCGGTAATCCGCCGACAGGCGCACCCGCAGCCGTCCATTGGCCCCCTGCGTGACCTGTCCGATCAGCAACCCGTTCGGGAATACGCCGCCGTCGCCCGAGGTCACGACACGGTCACCGGGCTGAACGCGATCGGAATTCTCCAGAAAGTCCAGCGGCGGCAACAGGCTGTTGTCTCCGGTCAGAATGGCGCGCTGGTCGAAAGGTTTGATCAGGACCGGAATATGGCTGTTGGTGTCGGTGACGAAGATCACGCGGCTGCTGTTCCGCCCGACGCCCGAGATGCGGCCCACCAGACCCAGACCGTCCATCGCCGGCCAGCCGTCCTTGACGCCGTCGCGCGACCCGATGTTGATCAGGGCCGACTGCCGGAACGGGCTGCCGGCATCGGTCAGAACCACGCCCGTCAGATAGCTTAGTTTCGGGTTCAGCCGCACTTTGTTCAGGTCGAGGAGCTTGGCGTTCTTCTGCTCCAGTTGCAGGGCGGCTTCACGCCAGGCCTTCATCTGCTGCAGTTCCTGACGAAGGTCCTGATTTTGCTGGTAAATCTGGGTGTAAGATTGGAAATCCGCTACCATCCGCGCGGCCTTGGTCACCGGTTGCAGCGCCCAGTCCATATTTGGCACCAGACGGTCCACGACCGCGATGCGCAGGCGCTCTGCTCGCGGGTTGTCGATGCGCCACAGCAGCACGAGACCGGTCAGGAACATAAGCAGCAAAAAGAAGCCGAGCCGCCGAAGGGATCTGGCGAAGCTTATGTCGTTGTCGTCTCTCTTTGCCACTTGTCTCCCCGAGCCTCTGGGTGCGACCTAGCTTTCGAAGTCGATGATATGTTGCAGTTGCTTCTGGTATTCGAGTGATTTTCCGGTGCCCAGCGCCACGCAGTCCAGCGGCTGGTCCGCGACTGAAATCGCCAGTCCGGTCTTTTCGCGCAGGGCCAGATCCAGATCGCCAAGCAGGGCACCGCCGCCGGTCAGCATCACGCCGCGATCGACGATGTCGGCGGCCAGATCTGGGGGGGTGGATTCCAGTGCCACCATGACCGCGTCGCAGATCTGCTGTACGGTTTCGGACAGGGCATCGGCCACCATGGCCTGCGTGATTGTGATTTCCTTGGGTACGCCGTTCAACAGGTCGCGGCCACGCACGTCCATGGTCTTGCCCTTGCCGTCATTCGGCATCCGCGCCATTCCGATGGTCGTTTTGATCCGTTCGGCGGTGCTTTCGCCGACAAGCAGGTTCTGCTGGCGCCTCAGATAGGAAATGATTGCTTCGTCCATGCGGTCGCCGCCGACGCGCACCGAACGGGCATAAACGATATCACCCAGAGAGATCACGGCCACCTCGGTCGTGCCGCCGCCGATATCGACGACCATGGAACCGGTTGGTTCGGTGATCGGCATCCCCGCGCCGATGGCCGCCGCGATAGGTTCCGCGATCAGGCCGGCCTTGCGGGCGCCCGCAGACAGAACCGACTGGCGGATAGCGCGTTTTTCAACAGGTGTCGCACCGTGCGGCACGCAGACCACGACACGCGGCTTGGAAATCCAGGACCGGCTGTGCACCTTGCGGATGAAATGCTTGATCATTTCCTCGGCGACGTCGAAATCGGCGATTACGCCGTCGCGCATCGGGCGGATGGCCTCGATCGAACCGGGCGTGCGGCCGAGCATGAGCTTGGCGTCCTCGCCCACTGCCAGGACCTGCTTGCGCCCGTCCTTGATGCTGTAGGCGACAACCGAGGGCTCGTTCAGGACGATGCCCTTGCCCTTGATATAGACCAGCGTGTTCGCCGTCCCCAGATCAATGGCCATGTCAGCGGAAAAGATACCCGTCAAAGCGCCCAGCATTTATAAACCCTTTTTGTCAGCAGAAAACGCTTCTACCGGTCCTCGTTTATCAATAAACATATACGGTCGATAGGCTCTATCCGTAAAGGGGCAGTGGCGGGGAAAACTCGGCGTAATCTTGCCAATTGCACTGTTTTTTGGCGGCCCAATCGAAAACGGGGCAGAGACTTCGCCCTTGCCCCGTGATCCTTGTCTACTTCGACGTCGACATCTGTGCGTTGAACACAGGTTTTTGCCGCCGGACGATCAATTTGTTCAGCGCGTGGACGTAAGCCTTGGCGCTGGCGACCACTGTATCGGTGTCGGCGGACTGTCCGGTAACGATTCGCCCGTCCTCTTCCATCCGAACACTGACGGTTGCCTGCGCGTCGGTTCCCTCGGTCACCGCATGCACCTGATAGAGCTGCAGGCGGACATTGTGAGGGTACAGCGCCTTGACGGCGTTGAAGGTCGCGTCCACCGGTCCGTCGCCCTGCGCCGTGGTCTGGAAGTCCTTGCCGTCGATGGTCAGGGTCAGGTCGGCGGATTGCGGTGCTTCGGTGCCGCAGATCACACGCAGGAATTTTACCTTCAGGTGCTCGCTGCCCGCCTCTGACGTGCTGTCTGTCATCAGCGCAATCAGGTCCTCGTCATAGACTTCCTTCTTGCGGTCGGCGAGCTCCTTGAAGCGGACGAACACGTCCTTCAACTGGTTGTCGCCGAGTTCGTAGCCCAGATCCTTCAGCTTGGCCCGCAATGCGGCCCGGCCCGAATGCTTGCCGAGCGGCAGCGAGGAAGACGACAGCCCGATATCCTGCGGGCGCATGATCTCGAAGGTTTCGGCGTTTTTCAGCATACCGTCCTGATGGATGCCGCTTTCGTGCGCAAAAGCATTTTTTCCGACGATCGCCTTGTTGTGCTGCACCGCAAAACCGGAGACAGCCGCGACACGGCGGCTGATATTCATGATCTTTGTAGTGTCGACGCCGGTGGAATAGGGCATGATGTCGTTGCGTACGCGCAAAGCCATAACAACCTCTTCCAACGCTGTGTTGCCGGCGCGCTCGCCGAGGCCGTTGATCGTGCACTCGATCTGGCGCGCACCGCCCTCGACGGCGGCCAGCGCGTTGGCGGTCGCCATGCCGAGGTCGTTGTGACAATGCGTGGCGAAGATGATCTTGTCGGCACCCGGCACCTTGTTGATCAACATGCGGATCAGGTCGGCGCTCTCGCGGGGCGCGGTATAGCCCACAGTATCGGGAATGTTGATCGTCGTGGCGCCAGCCTTGATGGCGGTTTCGACCGTGCGGCAGAGGTAATCCTCTTCCGTCCGCGTCGCATCCATCGGCGACCATTGCACATTGTCGCAAAGGTTTCGGGCGCGGGTCACGGTGTCGTGGATGCGCGCGATCATATCGTCCTGCGACAGCGCCGTGATGTCGCGGTGCAGCGGAGAGGTGCCGATGAAGGTGTGGATACGCGGCTGGCGGGCGTATTTGACGGCCTCCCAGCAACGGTCGATATCCTTGTAGTTGGCGCGTGCGAGGCCGCAGATCACTGCGTTTTTCGAGCGTTCCGCGATTTCCGAAACCGCCTTGAAATCGCCTTCGGAGGCAATCGGGAAACCGGCTTCGATAATATCGACGCCCATCTCGTCGAGCAGTTCGGCGATCTCCAGCTTTTCGTTGTGGTTCATGGTCGCGCCGGGGCTTTGCTCGCCATCACGGAGTGTCGTGTCGAATATCAACACGCGGTCTTGCTTGGAATTCTTTGTCATGATTTTATCTCTGATTTACTTAGCTTTTCGGAATGTACCGGCGCGAATTTCACCCCCCGAGCGCGCGCGCCGTATCCGACACGCTCAGAGGTTGCTAAGTAGGATTAGCGCAACAGCGAAGGCCGCCAGAGGGGCGGTAAACAATTCGGTAGTATGTGCGCTCATTAACATGACCGGAACTTATAAGCCGATTTTCGGGAAAGAAAAGGGCCGATGTGGCCCTTTCTGAAAATTCCTGTTTCGTAGCATCGAAATTCCGCTTCGTTCGTGCACTGGGTCGCCCATCCCCAGGTTCCGGAAAAATATAGGTGCGACCGTACGTCGCAAAGTTTGACACAATTTTGTTATCGGTCAATACTTCCCGCTAACGGAAGGGTCGCCGGAATTTAAACGGCATAGAAAATTTCAATTAAATCCCGATCCGTGAAAAGGAGAGACTAGTGTCATCAAAAATAGTTGTTGGCCTCGACGGTAGCGCATCAGGAGATCGCGCCGTGGCCTATGCCAAGAAAATGGCGAAGCTGATTGGAAAATGTGAGATAGTATTAGTGCATGTAATTGAGTGGTCGCCTTACTCGTTCCAGACCCCTGAAGAAAACGCCATGCGCCACAAGCGCCGCGAAGAGGAGCTCACGCAGGCAACGACCCGGATTATCGATCCGGCGGTGCAGGCGCTGAAGAAGGACGGCTTCAATGTCAAAGGCATCGTCCGCCACGGAGACGTTACAGACCTTCTGAACAAGGTCGCCGTCGACGAGGGGGCCGACCAGATTGTCGTTGCCCGATCTTCCGAGCATGGATTTGTGGAGCGTATTTTCGGCTCTTCGACCGTAAAACTGGTGGCGCATGCAAGCGTGCCGGTCACGGTAGTGGTATAAGGGAATTAAAATGAAACTTTTCAACACAGCGGCCCTTGCAGGGCTGGCGGCTATTGCGTCCGCACCTGCGGCCATAGCGCAGGAAGCGCAATCCATCGACCAGAAGGTGAACGAGGTTTTCGCGAACCTCACTGGTCCATTTGTAAGCCTGATCTTCGCCCCGTTGCCGGGCACGAGTTTTCCATGGATCGTGATGTGGCTGGTGATCGCTGCATCGGTCTTTACAATCTATTTCGGGTTTATCCAGTTCCGCGCCTTCATGATGTCGATCAGCATCGTCAAGGGCGACTACTCCGATCCCAACGACGCGGGCGAGGTCAGCCACTTTCAGGCGCTTACGACGGCGCTTTCAGGGACGGTCGGCCTCGGAAACATCGCGGGTGTCGCGGTCGCCGTGGGTATCGGCGGACCAGGTGCCACTTTCTGGATGATCCTCGCGGGTCTTCTGGGCATGGCGTCCAAGTTCACCGAATGTACGCTGGGCGTAAAATACCGGAACGAATATGCCGATGGCACGGTTTCCGGCGGCCCGATGTACTACATGTCCAAGGGCTTCGAGGAACGCGGCCTTCCGGCGGGCAAATTCCTGGCGGTGCTGTTCGCGATTTTCTGTATTCTCGGCGCGCTGGGCGGCGGCAACATGTTCCAGGCCAATCAGGCGCACCAGCAGATCGCCGGTGTCGTAGGTGACTTTCCCGGGTGGATTACGGGGCTCATCTTCGCCGGCGTGGTATTCGCTGTGATTGTTGGCGGGATCAAGTCGATTGCGCGCGTGACGGAAAAGGTCGTTCCCTTCATGGGGATTCTCTACGTCGGCACGGCATTGATCATTCTGCTGGTAAACTATGACAAGATCGGGTGGGCATTCGGCCAGATTTTCGCGGGCGCTTTCACCGGTCTCGGTGTTGCCGGCGGTATGGTCGGCGCGCTGATCCAGGGCTTCAAACGGGCTGCCTTCTCGAACGAGGCCGGCGTCGGTTCCGCCGCGATCGCCCACTCTGCGGTCCGGACGAAAGAGCCGATCACCGAAGGCTTCGTGTCCCTGCTGGAGCCGTTCATCGATACGGTTGTCATCTGTACGATGACGGCTCTGGTGATCGTGATCACCGGTCAATTGATGATCGACCCGGCCACGGGCAACTACATGACCGAGGGCGGCACGATCCAGACTATCGGCGGTGTTTCCGGCGTGTCCCTGACATCCGCTGCATTCGCGAGCGCCTTCAGCTGGTTCCCGTACGTGCTGGTGATCGCGGTGATCCTGTTCGCCTTCTCGACCATGATTTCATGGTCTTACTACGGCCTGAAAGCATGGACGTACCTGTTCGGGGAAGGGCAGACGACAGAGCTGATCTTCAAGCTGATGTTCTGCGTCTTCGTGGTGATCGGTGCAGCGGCCAACCTCGGTCCCGTCATCGACTTCTCGGATGCGGCGATCTTTGCCATGGCGGTCGTGAACATCACGGCGCTGTACTTCCTGATGCCGATCGTGAAACGCGAATTGGATTCCTTCCTGTCGCGTGTCAAGTCGGGCGAAATCAAGAAGTTCAAGGGGTCCGGCGCACCGGCCGAATAAGGCGTAAATCGCTGATCAAAAAGCAGGAAGGCGGCCCTCCGGGGTCGCCTTTTTCGCGAAATACCGCCTGTTCGGAATTTTTGGATGTCCAACGTTTTCCGCGGCCGGAATTCGCACTAGTTTCACTTTCATGAGCAGCAATTTCAAAACACTCGATACCGGGACCCGCGCCCTGATCGTCGGTGCCTCGGGAGGCATCGGCCGTGCCGTAACGCTGGCGCTGGGCGATATCTGCGGCATGGCGGGCCTCGTTACGGCCTCGCGTTCCGCCGACGGGTTGGAAATATCCGACGAGGGCTCGGTCCGCAGTTTCGCCGCCACTCTGGACGGGTCGTTTGACCTGATCCTGATCGCCACCGGCGCGCTGGAGCTTGCCGGGCAGGGGCCGGAAAAATCCGTCATGGCCATGACGCCGGAAGCTCTGCGCGCGCAGTTCGAGACGAACGCGCTGGGGCCGGCCCTGCTGATCAAGCATCTGCACGGGTTTCTGCCGCGGCATCGCCGCGGAGTGATCGCAACATTGTCGGCGCGGGTTGGTTCCATCGGCGACAACCGCCTCGGCGGCTGGATATCCTATCGCGCGGCCAAGGCGGCGCTAAACCAGATCGTGCATACCTCTGCGATTGAAATTGCGCGCAAGAGACCGGAGGCAATCTGCGTCGCAATGCATCCCGGAACGGTGCGTACGCCGCTTACGAACAAATTCGTCGGCGGCAATCCGGCGGTGGACCCGCCGGAAGCGGCGCTGAACCTTCTGCGTGTGCTTGACGGGCTTAGCCCAGCGGATAACGGCGGGTTCTTCGACTGGCGCGGCGACAGTATCGTCTGGTAGGTTTGTCCGGCAAGGCCGCGTGGGCCTATTCCTTCAACAATTCGCCCTTGTCCCAGACTCCTTCGACGACAGAGCCGTCGGCATTTACCAGCTTGCCTTGCCCATGGCGCAATCCGTTCAGGAAACCGCCTGTGTAACGAACGTTGTCGGCGTCCTGCGCCATGCCCTGACCGGTGATCTTGCCTTCCATCCAGTCGCCCTCGTAGACAAAGCCGTCGGTCATATCCAGCCGTCCCAGTCCGTGCCGCTTGCCGTTTCGGAAGGCTCCGGTGTATATCGAGCCGTCCGAGTAATAGGCAACCCCCTCGCCTTCACGCATGCCGTCGTTCCAATCGCCTTCATAGCGGAAGCCGTTGGGGTACTGGATCGTACCCAGACCGTGATTGCGGGCGTTGCGGAACTCGCCTTCGTAGATGGTGCCGTTGGCATAGTGTGCGATGCCCTTACCCTCGATCACGCCGTTGATCCACTGGCCTTCGTAACTGCCGCCGGTGGCATAATCGATGCGCCCGAAACCCGAAGGCACGTCGTCGCGGAATTCCCCCGTGTAGGTCGATCCGTCGGGATAGGTCATCGTGCCCTCGCCCGCGATCCGGTCGCCTGCCCACTGGCCGGTGTAGATGTATCCGTCGCCGGTCGTCAGTGTTCCAGTGCCGCTGCGCTGGTCATCGACATAGGTTCCGGTGAAGACATCGCCATCGAGCTTGGTCAGCGTGCCTTGGCCGTTGCGCTTGCCGGCCTCGAACATGCCCTCGTAGACGTCGCCGTTGCCATAGGTCAGCTTGCCCGTGCCGGACAGTTCGCCATTCTTCCATCCGCCCTGGTAATGCAGACCGTTGGCCGCGGTCAGCTGGCCCTGTCCGTCGCGCACGCCGTTGCGGACTTCGCCCTTGTAAAGGCTGCCGTCGGCATAGGTGATATCCGCCTTGCCGTTTTTCTGCCCGTCGACCCAGTCCCCGCTGTAGCGATATCCCTGCCCGTCGGACATGGCGCCGGTGCCCTGGTGCTGCGCATCGACGAAGCCGCCCTCGTAGACGATGCCGCTGGCATAGACCGCGCGGCCCTGTCCGGTCATCTTGCCGTCGACCCAGTCGCCCTCGTAGGTTCCGCCGTCGGCGAATGTAATCTTGCCTTTGCCCTCGGGCTTTCCGTCGATGAAGCCGCCCTCATAGACCGAACCGTTCGGATAGTGCGCCACACCGTCGCCGAGGATCTCTCCGTTGACCCACTGGCCGAGGTATTCATAACCGTTCGGCAGGGTGTACTTGCCGATGCCGTGACGTTTACCGTCCAGCATCGTGCCTTCGTAGATGCCGCCGGTTTCATATTGCTTTGTGATGATTTCGCCTGAAATCTGCGCCAGACCAGGGGGCGCGGACAGGGCCAGAAGGCCAATCAGGCAGAATGCGAAACGCGCATGCATTTTGTACAATTTGTCTCCGGATCGCTCGCCATCCGGCTCCCTAATTCCCTTGGGCGGGTTCTGTGCCCACGTCTGAGGACAAAGGTTACGCGCTCGCCTCTTGCCTTTCAATGTTTTTCACGCCAGTTAGTTTTGAACTGTTATGGTTCTTGCAAAGAACCTGTAATCGCGCCGGCGGCGGCGCAGAGCGAAGGATGACGGATGAGCGGCAAACTGCGCCTGACACTGGCCCAGCTGAATCCCACGGTCGGAGATCTCGCCGGCAATATCGCCAAGGCGCAAAAGGCGCATGCCGAAGCCGCCGCAGCCTCGGCCGATATGGTGGTTTTCCCCGAGATGTTCGTCACCGGCTACCAGACGCAGGACCTTGTCATGCGCGAAGCCTTCACGCTGGACGCCATGGCGCATGTGCGGAAACTGGCGGAAGCCTGCGCCACGGGACCCGCCATAGGCATCGGCGGCCCGCTGCTCGAGGACGGTAACCTCTACAACGCCTATTTCATTCTGCAGGGCGGTAAGATCGTCGCCACGATGCGCAAACACGAACTGCCGAATACGCATGTTTTCGACGAGTTGCGGCTGTTCGACAGCGGTCATATCTCGGGTCCCTACAATCTGAACGGTATCCGCATCGGAACCCCGATCTGCGAGGATGCCTGGCACGACCAGGTGTCTGAAACCATGGTCGAGTCGGGTGCCGAACTGCTGATCGTGCCGAACGGTTCGCCGTATTATCGCGGCAAGTTCGAACGGCGTATCAACCACATGGTTGCGCGCGTGATCGAGAACGACGTGCCGCTGGTCTATCTGAACTTGGTCGGCGGGCAGGATGACCAGATTTTCGACGGCGGCTCCTTCGTGCTGAACCGTGGCGGGCAACTGGCCGTGCAGATGCCGCTGTTCGACGAGGCAATCGTCCATGTAGATTTCAGCCGCACCGCCGATGGCGGGTGGGCCGCCGAACATGGCGAGAAAATCGCCCATGTCGACGAATGGGAGCAGGACTACCGCGTCATGTTGCAGGGCCTGCGCGACTATCTGGCCAAGACTGGCTTCAAGAAGGTGCTGCTAGGCTTGTCGGGCGGTATCGACAGCGCGATTGTAGCCACCATCGCTGTCGATGCATTGGGCGCGGAGAATGTGCGCTGCGTAATGCTGCCGTCGGAATTCACCTCGCAATCTTCGCTGGACGACGCGGCAGAGGTGGCCGAAAACCTCGGTTGCCAGTACGACACGATACCGATCACGCAGGGCCGCGATGCGGTTACCGAAACCCTCGCGCCGCTGTTCGAAGGCCTCGAACCCGACATCACCGAAGAAAACATCCAGTCCCGCCTGCGGGGCTTGTTGCTGATGGCATTGTCGAACAAATTCGGGTCCATGCTGTTAACCACGGGCAATAAATCAGAGGTCGCGGTGGGCTACGCCACCATCTACGGCGATATGGCGGGCGGCTATAACCCGATAAAAGATCTCTACAAGATGCGGGTTTTCGAAAGCTGCCGCTGGCGCAATGTTAACCATCGCGACTGGATGAAGGGGCCGAAGGGCGAAGTCATTCCGCAACGCATTATCGATAAACCACCCAGCGCCGAGTTGCGCCCCGACCAGAAAGACAGCGACAGCCTGCCGCCCTACGAAGAACTCGACGCGATCCTCGACATGCTTGTCGATCAGGATTTTTCCGTGGCCGAAATCGTCAAGCGGGGCTACGATCGTGCCACCGTCAAGCGGGTTGAGCATCTGGTTTATATTTCGGAATACAAACGCTTCCAGTCCGCCCCCGGCCCGCGCCTGACGCACCGGGCATTCTGGCTGGACCGGCGCTATCCGATCGCGAACAGGTGGCGGGACGAGGGGTAGGGCGGTTTGATCCTGATCAATGTCAGGATCTTCGAAGCAACCGATATTGGAACGCGGTGAAAGGGCCGCCAAAACGCAGAAAAGGATACCTGTCGGGCGGTGTTTGGACAAGCGTTGGTCGCCGCTGTCCAGACGTTGATACGCTGGATCGGAATGGAGTTGGAAATGGGAATTCTCGTTGTATACGAAACAGTTGAGGGGCAGACGCGCAAGATCGCGCAGTTCGCCGAAAGCGCAGTTCGACAGGCCGGTCTGGACGTGATAGCGCACAACACCGCGGACACAACCAAACCGGTTTCTTTCGCGGATGTAGAAAAAGTGATCCTCGCCGCGCCGGTACATGAAAGGCGGCACCCCAAGGTGTTCGAAGCCTTTATTGCAGCCAACCTTCCCGAACTTGCGGCGCGGAACACGTTGATGCTCTCGGTCAGTCTGAAAGCCGCCTTCCCGGACAGCTTGGAGGAAGCCGAGGACTTTCTGATCGAGATGAAGATGCGTACCGGCTTTACCCCGGACGCCGAGGCTCTGGTTGCCGGCGCCGTGCGCGGCAAGAGCTATGACTATTATGCCGCCATGATTATCCAGCATGTGGTGATGCGGAATCGGGATTACGAACTGCACAACGGCGAGCGCGAATTTACCGACTGGGATGCGCTCGGCACGAAGATTTCGGAGTTTCTGGGCAGTAAGTCCGGGTCCCGCCCGACGGCGGGACAGGGTTAGCGTTTCGCAAAGCCCCGCGATTGGCCGAACATTTCGGGGTAACCGTAGCCCTCAGGCGGCAAGCCGCCCGGCCGCGGGGCACGCGCGCCGTTCCCGCGCGAAATGCCACAGCAGGGCGGAGGTTACCAGCATCTGCAGCAGGATTGTCAGGGCGAAGACCGTGCTTTGCCCGCCCAGCGCCGCTTCGCCGACGTTGACGTTGGCCGAATAGCTCGGCACCGCCGCGAGCGCCAAAAGCGCCATGAGGCCAAGCAGCTTCCACCCGCCGCCGTAGACCCGCCAGCAGAGCAGGCCCCAGAGCGTCTCCAGCGCCAGCGCCGTCATTGGCACTCCGGCATAGAGTCCGCTACCGAATTTCACCTCGTCGAAATAGGGTGCCAGCGCGATATCCGGAGCGTGGACCAGCAGGTCGAGCACGATATGGGACAAGACGCCGAGCGCCATGGCCGTGGCCACTGCCGAGGCCGCCCTTCCGCCACGCCATAGCACAGCGAGTCCGACGGCCGCCGCGGCGAGAAAGCTCGTGACGATGGAATGCGAAAACGGCATGTGCTCCAGATGGATATCCGCGACCGAGGCCATGCCGTCGTCGATCACCGTCCGCTCGATGCCGATGAGGTTGAGTCCGACCCAGAGGTATTCCACCGCCTCGGTGGCCAGTATCAGTCCGAACAGCGGGGCCGAAGGGAATTTCCGTTTCAGAATCAGCGCCGTTGCGGCGTGGTTGATCGCTTGCATGCTGTGTTCCCTTCAGAATTAGTTAGCGAATGCTAACTTGTGAGTCAAAAAAAATGGACTATGTGAGGCCGGACCTCAGGATGCGTTCGATCCCATCCGTGTATTTGCCGGCTGGCCCGCCGAGCGCGCCGAGGTAGAGTTGGCGGGTGATCTGGTTGAGCATCCCGGTTACGAGGGCGATCTGAAGCTCCGGGTCAGCCCGATTGCCGACCAGACCATCACGACGGCCGTCCGAGAGAAGTTCGCGCAGCAGGGTGATCACCGTGCGCTGCCGCAGCTTCTCCGGCACATGCGGCCAGAGCGCGGCGAGATTGTCGGTGGTGAACATCATGGCATGGGGGTGCTCGTCGTAGAATTCGGCAAGTATGACGATATAGGCGCGGAATTTCGCCGCGAACCCATGTTCCCGGGCCGTGGCGGCGGTGAGGCGCCGCAGCACCTCCCGGTAGGCGCGTTCGAACAGGGCTAGCGCAAGGTCGTCCTTGGTCCTGAAATGCTTGTAGAGCGCCGGATTGCTCAGTTCCGCCGCCGCAGCGATATCCCGGATCGAGGTTGCCGACAGGCCCTTTTGCGCAAAGAGCCGCAGTCCCTCCCGCAGAATCCGTTGCTTTCCGGGCGGGTCGTCGTCGTGGATATAGAAATCTTCGCGTGCCATGGGGAACAGTTAGCGATTGCTAACCACTTTGTCAAGAGCCGCGTCGCACGTCCGTGCCGTGCCGGAGTTTCACCCTCGGTCGACCACCTCGACTCCCAGTATCGTCGGCAAGTGGCGCGCGACCTCTTGCCAGTTTTCGCCTTCATCGAGGCTGGCGAACACCGACCCGCTGTTTGTTCCGAAGTAAACCCCCGCAGGATCTCGGTTGTCACCGCTCATCGCTTGGCGGAGCACCGTAAAAAAGCAGCCCTCCTGCGGCAGACCGCGGCGCATCGCCTGCCAGCTCAGCCCGCCGTCGCGGGTGCGCCAGACCGCCGCCGCCGCGTCCGGCGGAAACCGCCCGAGCATGTCGCCGTTCAGCGGAAGGGTCCAGACTGTATCCGGATCGCGCGGATGCACTCGGATCGGAAAGCCGAATGTAGAGGGCAAGCCTTGGGTGATATCGTCCCAGCTTCGGCCTCCGTCGGCCGACCGCCACACGCCGTGGTGGTTCTGTTGGTACAGCAGGTCCTTCGCGCCGGGTGCGCGCATCATGTTGTGGACACAGTGACCGGTTTCACCGTGGCGCGGCGCGGCCGGGTGGTCGTGGTGGACGCAGGTTTCGGCATTGGACAGGCGGTTGCGCCGCTCCCATGTCGCCCCGCCGTCCTCGGTGGCAAAAACACCTGCCGCGGAAATTCCGGTCCACAGTTTCGCCGGATTGCCGGGGTCGGAAACGATACTGTGCAGCACCAACCCCGCCGCACCGGGGTTCCAGCTATCGGACGAGGGATGATCCGACAGGCCCTGCACCTTTTCCCATGACTTGCCGCCGTCCTTGCTGGCAAGCAGAGCAGCGGGCTTGGTGCCCGCATAAAGTGTTCCGTGCGCGTATTCGAGGGACCAGACCGAAGTGAACTCGTCCGCGAAGGGCAGTGGCGCGTCGGACCAGCCGATCATCTTGGCAAACTCGGGGTCGTTGGCCGCCCATTCGTCCATCGTGCCTTTGGAAAGTTTGGCGACGGTCCAGCTCTCGCCGCCATCATCGGACCGCCAGACTCCCGCACCATGCATGTCGCTGCCGCCGCCGGCCCAGAGCGTTCCGGTCTTTGGATCGCCAATGACGTGATTGATCGGCCAGCCCATGCAGAACGGGCCTTTGACAGTCCAGCCGCTGCGATCTTTTCCGCCGGAGATCAGGAAGGCGCCTTTGGTGGTGCCGACGAGGATAGAAATGCCGTTTGACGCCATGAAATCCGTGCTCCTGTGTCATCGGCGCAGATTATCACGGGAAAGGGTGGCCGTATAGCACAGTGTGCGGGCGCGTACGGCGACGTGTGTTCTAGTCTCCGAGCCTCTAAGGGCAGAAATACGGACAAAGCAATCGCTCGATCTTCAATCAATAGCGGGTGTAACGGCCGGTTCCGGCTATTCGATTGCAGTGAAGAAAACGGCGGGTCAGAGTGCGAAATTGGACGGCAAACAGCGAGCGCAAAGTTCGGCAAGCGGTTTGCCGGAGAAGCGTATGCAAGTTTCTAAAACAGCTACTTCGTCGGACCGCTCCGATAAGCTCTGTGCATCATACCCAGCCATATTTGACATTTACGGAATGATTTTTCGAATGCATAGAGATGTCTAAATTGGAGAAACAAATGACTGATCCCACCTTGCTTGACCGTCTGTCCGCCCTTGAAACGACGACGGTATCCGACGCCCTGGATTTTCTCGGCCTCGAAGGGGCCACCTACGGGCTGAGGCCGCTTTGGGACTGCCCGCGCGTCGCCGGACGGGCGAGCACCATTCAACTCGGCCCGAAACAGGACGCCGCACCTGCCGTTCACCTCATCTCGCCCGTTATCGACGCGGTTTCCACGGACGATCGTGTGCTTGTCATAGCCGGCGGACCCGAGGGCGTTTCATGCTGGGGGGACATCCTCGCGAATGCTGCTGTGTCAAAGCAGATCCGCGGATCGGTCATCGACGGCATGAGCCGCGATATCGAAGGTAGCGAGGTTATCGGCTATCCGGTTTACGGTCGCGGCATCACGATGATCAGCGCGCGCAACCGGATTGTCCAGATAGCCTCGGGGACACCGGTCAACATGGCGGGTGTGACTGTCGAAGAAAACGATTTCGTTCTCGCAGACCGTTGCGGCACTGTCTTTATTCCTCAGGGCAGGGCAGAGGAAGTGATCGATCTGGCCGAGCGGATCGCCCGCAGGCAGGAAGGCATGGCAGCCGCCGTGCGCGCCGGACGGTCCGTCGCCGAGGTCATGCACGACAAGGAATTCGAGGCAATCCGTTCGAAGTGAGGATCGTTTCTTTAAGTAAGAAAAGCCGTGAGCGGCAACCCCTTTCGGGCGCGTTGCTGTAATTGGTAAATGGCCTCAAAGGGGCCTTCCAGACTGACGCCCCCGCTCTCAAAATCCTACCGCGCCGCCCGCCACCCAGCGCGCTGCGCCTCTGCCTCGTTGCAAAACCACCTTTCACCCTTGGCGGTGTTGATCTTGGTCCGAGAATACCACTTTGACCACGGCGTGTGATAAATCCTGCCATTGTCCGAGATGTTGCCCTTGATCGGGCAGCCCTCGGGCGCCTCCTTGCTGGCGGCGCTCCATTTCTGTTCGCGGAACTCCCACGCGGGTTGCGCCGGACCCTGCCAGATGCCACGCTTGTCGGCCTTTGCCTGCGCTTGGTCGCCGGCATAGACGTCCGAGAATTTCAGGAACGCCCATGCCATGCCTTGTGCCACCATCGCGCGGCCCAGATCGGATCCACCCGCCGAACAGGTGGCTATATCGCGGCCATAGATGTCCTGTCCCAGCGTTTTGCAGGTGACCCGTTTGCGCTTGGTCAGTTTTACTAGCATTTCCGTCGCCGCCTCGCCGCATTTCCAGTTCTTGCCGGCGGCGGTCTTGCAGTTCTGCGCCTGCTCCGGCGCGTCGATCCCGTTGAGGCGATAGCGGATACCGTTCAGGTCCAGGGTGTCGCCGTCGATGACGGTGCCGTCGGCAGCGGCGATCTGGGCCGACATCAGTACGGCCAGCAGGCCGGTGATAAGTTTTCCTGTCACGCGCTCACTCTCTATTTATTGGTGTCGGATTGGCGCAATCTTAACCACTTATTAATAATTGTTAACAGCTTTGGTCCTGTGTGGGCGTCATACGCCCTGTGCACGCAAATCATACACTTTTCATACGGCCTGAAATCCCGGATGACGGCGAAGGTTAACGCGGCCCTTGGCGTTTCTGCATGGCGCGTGTAAGAGGTGCCTTCAGACTTCAAGGCCCCGAATCCGAGAGCGCATCCATGACCGCATCCAAGACCGTTACCCGTTTCGCCCCGTCGCCCACAGGCTATATCCACGTTGGCAACCTGCGCACCGCGCTGTTCAACTACCTGATCGCCCGCAAGGCCGGCGGGACTTTCATCCTGCGCCTCGACGACACCGATCCGGAACGGTCGAAACAGGAATACGCAGACGGGATTCAAGAAGATCTTCAGTGGCTTGGCCTGAACTGGGACCGGATGGAGAAACAGTCGGAGCGTCTTGACCGCTATGCGCAGGCCGCAGATGAACTGCGCGCCTCCGGCCGGCTCTACGAATGTTTCGAGACGCCGACCGAACTGGACCTGAAGCGCAAGAAGCAACTCAACATGGGCAAGCCCCCGGTCTATGACCGTGCCGCGCTTAAACTGTCAGAGGCCGAAAAAGCCGCCCTGCGCGCGGAGCGCCCCGGCCATTGGCGTTTCAAGCTGGACCAGGAACGGATCGAATGGACTGACGGCATTCTGGGCGAACTTTCCCTCGACGCCGCCAGCGTTTCAGACCCCGTCCTGATCCGCGGTGACGGGCAGGTTCTGTATACGATGGCGTCGGTCTGCGATGATATCGATTTTGGCATAACACATGTTGTGCGCGGCTCTGACCATGTCACCAATACTGCGACACAAATCCAGATAATTCAGGCACTTGGCGGAAAGCCGTTGTCCTTTGCACACCATTCCCTGCTGACCGGTCCGCAAGGCGAGGCCCTTTCGAAGCGGCTCGGTACGCTGGCGCTGCGCGACCTGCGCAAGCGCGGAATAGAGCCGATGGCCCTGTTGTCGCTGATGGCGCGTCTGGGCTCCGCCGATCCGGTGGAGGTGCGCAAATCTATAGACGAGATCGCCGAGAATTTCGACCTGTCGCGCTTCGGCTCCGCCCCCACCAAGTTCGATGTCGAGGATCTGGTGCCACTGACCTCGAAATACGTTTCCGGCCTGTCCTTCGACGAAATTTCCGCCGAGCTGACCACGCTGGGCGTGCCGTCGGACATTGCGGAGTCTTTTTGGGATGTTGCCCGCGAAAACATCACCTTCCGCTCCGATCTGGCAGCCTGGTGGGCGCTTTGCCGTGATGGTGCCGATCCGTTGATCGATCCAGAGGATGAAGAGTTTGTCGCGACGGCAAAAACGTTGCTGCCCGCGCGCCCGTGGAATGAAAATACATGGTCCGAATGGACCGCAGCCGTCAAAGAGGCGACAGGCCGAAAGGGCAAGGGCCTGTTTATGCCGTTGCGCAAGGCCCTGACCGGCCAGCAACACGGGCCGGACATGTCAAAACTGATGCCGCTGTTGCAGAGCGTCAAGCTCCAGTAAGCGCGCGCCGTTCCAGTCATCATCGGATCTTAGCACGTGAAACCGGTATTTTAGGCCCGTTCGACCACCGCCGACAGATCCTGCAAATGCCGGTCTACCAGCGCGCTTTCCGCGTGGTTCAGCGTCTGCGCGCGCATATAAACGGGCGCTGCGCGATCGTCCCTGATCGGTGTGTCCCAGCCGCCGGTCGTCGCGAAAAAGGCCTCGACACCTTCCGCTCCGAAAACCTTGAGATAGCCCTGTATCACGACATCCAGATAGCTGAGCAGAATGGGTTTCCGGCTGTCCACCGGATCGATGAAGGCCGGGTTGGCCTGATATATCTGCACGGCGGGTGGCTGGGCCAGATCGCAGGACAGCGCGCCGTCGCCCACGTTTGTCCGGAAATAAGCGTGCTCGCGTTCGTCGAGTGCGGCCCAGTCGCCGTTCGGGATTTGCGCGATCAAGCCGTGCAGCATGCCGTCTTGGGCGGGAACGGCGCTGAGGAAAGAGACATCGCGCCGCGCCGAGGATACCCACGACCGCTGCCATCCGCGCACCGCGGCCGGACGGCAGTCCTCGTAGGTGTGCGTCAACCGGTTGACCAGTGAACCATAGCCGAAAAAGTAGTGCCCGCTCATGCCGCTACCAGACGATCGGCGCTACTTCGCCGCGCGCCTTTGCGGCGTTGATCACGGCGGTTGTCTGTTCGACCGTCTGGATGCGGTCGTAAGACGGCGGGTGCGTTGACAGAAGGCCGTTCGAGCCCTGCGTCCGCCGGAAGCTCTCTGCACCGATCAGCGGGTCGTATCCGGCTCGCGACGACAGATGTGCCCCGATCCGGTCCGCCTGCAACTCGAACTTCTTGGAATAGGCCTGCCCGCCGATCATGCCCCCCAGATCGAGGCCGGCTTGCGGATCGGCGCCAATGGCGACCATCAGCAATCCGCCGATCAGCGCACCGGTGTTGGCGTTTCCGACCTTCTGGTTGATGTGCTGCGCGATCTGGTGTCCGGCCTCGTGCCCCATGATGAATGCGATTTCATGGTCGTTCTTGACTGTCCGTAGCATGTTGATGTTGAAGGTGATAACCGGCCTTCCGTCGCGCCCGATGGACTGGAAGGCGTTGGGCGGTTGTTTGGGATCGTTCAGAACCTCGAAGCCGAAGTCGCAAAACTCGATCCGGATGCTCGGATAGAGAGACCGGCAAGCGCTTTCGGCCACAGGTTCGACCCGCGCCGACACCCGCCGGTAGTTGGCGATTGCCTTCGTGTCGGATCGCTGGACGACCGGTTCCTCGTAAGGGGTCTGGGAAACCGGGCCGGGTTCCGTCGCGACACAGGCGGACAGAGCAGTCGCGCAGAAAAAAAACATTAGTCGTCGGAACATCTGGGCCTCTGGCATGGATCGGTCTGTTTGCCATAATCTATGGGAATCACATGGGAATACCAGCCGTCCTGAAGAAATTGTGCACGATCGGCACAAGAATGCCGCCCGAATTCCGCCAAGCGGGGTTGTAGCAGCGGCGCGTTTTCGCCAATGTCCACTCAACAGGACAAGATCGGGGGCCGCGTTGGTCAAAAAGAACGTACAGGCCGTATTGAACGGATTGGGAATCGCGGTTTTCGTCTTGGACAAGAACCGGACCGTCCTGTTTGCAAACTCCATGGGCCGCAAGCTGTTCGGTAAGGGGCTGACCGGCAGTTCCTTTGACGCGGCGTTGCCGGACGACAAGTTTCAGTTTGTTTTCGACAAGGTGTTGCGCGGACAGGAAAGCGCCGCTGCCGACATTCTGCTGCCGACCACGGTTCCGACCCTATACCGCGTTTCCGTGACCCGCTTCGATGACGAGAGCAACAGCGAACCCTTCCGTGCGGCGGTCAGTTTCGAAGATATCTCGCACGTCCGCGACGCCCAGCTGATGCGCAGCGATTTTGTGGCCAACGTCAGCCACGAATTGCGCTCGCCGCTGACCGCAGTCTATGGCCTGATCGGAACGCTGCAGGGCTCGGCCAAGGACGACCCGGAGGCGCAGCAGCGGTTTCTGGAGATGATGGAAACCGAAGCCAAGCGTATGATGCGGCTTGTCGACGATCTGCTCTCGCTTTCCAAAGTCCAGGCCAGCGAACGCCAGCAACCCGAAGACCAGTTGGACATCCTTCCGCTGCTCGAAAGCGTTGTGAATACCTTGGGGCCGGTAATTGCCAAAGAGGAAAAGCGCGTCAAGGTGACCTCGACACAGCTGCGTACACATGTGATCGGCGACGCAGAAGAGTTACGGCAAGTTTTTCAGAACCTGATAGAGAACGCGGTCAAATACAGTCCGCGCGGCACCGAGGTGGAGGTATATACTTGCAGCCAGAAAGCGGAGCCGGGGTATCTGTGCATTTGCGTCGCGGATCAGGGTGACGGTATCGATCCGGCTGATATTCCCCGCCTGACGGAGCGATTTTACCGTATCGACAAGGGCCGGTCGAGGGCAAAGGGCGGCACCGGGCTGGGGTTGGCGATTGTGAAACACATCCTGATCCGGCACCGCGGAAAACTGAAAATAGAAAGCAAGCCCGGCAACGGCAGCACGTTTTCGGTGTTTTTGCCCCGGGTCGGGCGAGCCTGAGCCCGACGGGCCGCGATTTAAAAATTCGTGAAAAAAGGATTCAAGGCGCTGAATAAGGCCGCTGTCATAATACTGTAACAAAACATTCATAAATATTAGATGCTGGCTGGGTAGTGAGTCGGTGTCCAGATGACCCGGACGTTAAATCTTGACCAGTAAGGACATTTAAAATGTTTACAAAATCCTCCACTCTTGCGGCTTTGGCCATCGGGCTCACAGCGCTTACGACACAGGCAGCCGTTGCAAGGGATCAAATCCGCATCGTAGGCTCTTCCACTGTATTCCCCTTCTCGACTGCTGTCGCAGAGCAGTTTGGCAAAACGACCGGCTTTCCGACACCGGTTGTTGAATCCACCGGTTCCGGTGGCGGCTTCAAGCTGTTTTGCGCAGGCGTCGGCGCCGACACGCCGGATATCACCAACGCTTCGCGCCGGATGAAAGCCAGTGAGTTCAAGACATGCAATGAAAATGGCGTCACCGAAATTGTGGAATCGGTTGTTGGTTTCGACGGGATCGTTATTGCCAACGCGATCGACGCACCATCATTCGCCCTGACCCGTGAACAGCTTTTCAAGGCTCTGGCCAAAGGTCAGGGTGAGCCAAAGAAATGGTCCGATATTGACCCATCTCTGCCCGATGAAGCGATTGAGGTTCTGGGGCCTCCTCCATCCTCCGGCACACGCGATGCGTTCGAGGAATTGGTTATTCAGGAAGGCGCCAAAGAGGCAGGACTCGATAAAGAAGCCATTTCGAAACTGGAAATCCGCACCGACGGTGCTTGGATTGATGCTGGCGAAAACGACAACTTGATGGTTTCGAAACTAGCCACCAACCCGCATGCGATTGCCGTTTTCGGGTATTCTTTCCTCGATCAAAACTCGGATTCGATCAAGGGCGCGTCCATCGAAGGCGTGGAACCAGAATTCGAAGCCATCGCATCCGGTGACTACAGTGTGTCCCGCTCGCTGTACTACTATATCAAGAAAGCCCATGTCGGCGTGATCCCCGGTATCGCTGAATACGCCACCGAGTTCGCTTCGGAAGCGGCCGGAGGTGAGGACGGTTATCTGGTCGACAAAGGGCTGATCCCGCTGCCGGACGAGGCTTTCGTTGCCAACCAGGAAATAATTTCGAAAATGACCGTCATCACTGGGGAAGCGCTGCACTAACTGCAAGCGCAAGAATTTTCCGGGGGCGGCATCCGCCCCCGGCTTCATTAACAAAGGGCCGGCGATCGCCGGTCCGACAAGTGCAGAAAAAGGACCTAAGGTGAACAGTATTTCTACCTTGATGCCACTTTTTGTTCTGGCTCTGGCTGGTCTTTTCTACGTCGCGGGCCGCGCCCGTGCGCGCAACATTGCCGCGGGCGATTTCGCCGCTCTGCATTCGCGTCCCGAACAGCATGGCATGCTGGCGCTGCTATGGGTGTTGCTGGCCGGACTCTCGTCCTATCTGGTGATCCTGATCTTCGGCAATTGGTTGATAACCAGTTCACTCCTGTCCGAAATTTCCAGCGCCAACCCGGACCTGAGCGGTATCGAGGCGCAACTGGTCCTGTCCGACGCCAAGGCCATCGCCATGGATACCGTCGCCTCGCGTCAGGGCGACCTGAGGTCGGCAATTGCCGCCAGATATACCTTGCTCTCCACGGTTCTGGTCTGGACGATGGTTCTGGTTCCCGTCGCCCTGGGCATAGCGACCGGTTTGCGGCAGATGCAAAACATCACGCTGGAGTGGCGCGCTCGAAACCGGTCGGAGACTATCCTGCGCGGGTTCCTGTTCGCCTGCGCAGCGATTGCAGTTCTGACCACGATTGGTATTGTTCTGAGCCTTGTGTTCGAGACCTTCAGTTTTTTCAACAAGATAGGCTGGCGGGTCGATAAATACCTGTTCGGCACCAACTGGTCACCGCTGGCCGGTGTGACCGAGGGCAAGATGGACCCGGAGCGGGTCGGGGCCGTGCCGCTGTTCGCGGGCACATTGCTGATCACCGCAATCGCGATGACCGTTGCCGTCCCGATCGGGCTGCTTGCCGCGGTATTCCTGTCGGATTTCGCCAGCGCCCGCGTGCGGGCCTGGGCCAAGCCGATGCTGGAAATCCTCGCCGGTATCCCGACCGTGGTCTACGGGTTTTTCGCCGCGATTACTGTTGCGCCCGCATTGCGAGGCTTCGGTGAGTCAATTGGCTTGTCGGTCGCCTCGGAAAGCGCTCTGGCCGCCGGTATCGTTATGGGCATCATGATCATCCCGTTTATTTCATCACTGTCGGACGACGTGATCAACGCCGTGCCGCAGTCCCTGCGCGATGGATCATACGGCCTCGGTGCGACCAAGGCCGAAACCATTCGTCAGGTCGTCCTGCCGGCCGCTTTGCCGGGGATTGTTTCGGCGGTTCTGCTGGGCGTGTCGCGCGCCGTAGGGGAAACGATGATCGTTGTGATGGCCGCAGGGCAGGGCGCGAACCTGTCGCTTAATCCTCTGGATGCAGTGACGACCGTGACCGTGCAGATCGTCATGCTCATCACCGGCGATACGGAGGCGTCCACCGCCGCAGGACCGGCCTTCACGCTCGGCTTCACCTTGTTCTGCGTGACTTTGGTTTTGAACATCATCGCTTTGCGCACGGTGCGCAAATACCGCGAACTTTATGATTAGGGGACGCTGACATGATGAAAATGTCCGAACTTTCCAAGGTTCACGATACTCCCGCTTCGATGGCGCGTTTGCGAAAGCGGCGGGCGGCCGAAACGCGCCTGCGCCTTTACGGAATTATGGCCATTGTTGTCTCGGGCCTGGCTCTTGTGAGCCTCTTGTGGACCGTGATCGGGAACGCGTCGGGCGCGGTCAGGGAAAACTATATCACGCTGTCCGTTCCCTTGGCGCAGCAAGAGATTGATCCGGACGCAACCGGAGATCCGGATGTCATCGGCAAAGTAGACTTCGGCGGTTTCACCAAAGACATTCTGCGCGCGAAATTCCCGAACGTGTCGGGCCGCAACGAAAAGAAGGACCTTTATGATCTGGTCAGCGCAGGCGCCGCTTTCGAATTGCGCCAGCGCGTCGTCGACGATCCCTCCTTGGTCGGGCAGACCATAGATTTCCGTTTTCTGGCATCGGACGTGTCCGACCTCTACCTGAAAGGGTTTTACGGCGAATTGCAGGAAACCGGCCAGAGTGCGACGTTAACCATCACACCGTCGGACAAGAAGGATGAAGTTGAGGTCTCCGTGGATCAGACGGTGTTTGCGAACGCCCTCGTGCTGGTGGGCGAGGAACTGCGCCGCAAGGCCCGGTTGGTGCGGGATCAGGCGCAATTGCAAGATAATGGCGTGATAGAATTCGAGCGGCGGTTGACCACCACGATCACGGATGAGGAACGGGCGGAATTCACGCAACAGGTTGAAATTCGCACCACGAAACGCGACGACTTGCTGGCCGAGGCCGATGCGCTGGAGGCCCGTGCCGTCAATC
The DNA here is from genome assembly GCA_024640245.1 of Paracoccaceae bacterium. GTDB lineage: Bacteria > Pseudomonadota > Alphaproteobacteria > Rhodobacterales > Rhodobacteraceae > Amylibacter. The sequence goes on from JAHEFH010000005.1 coordinate 38,992, forward strand.
CGACAGGAACTGAGGAACTGGACGACCGGATGCCCTCGCTGTTGTTGAAGGTCGGGAACGGCTGGCTGAAAATGACCGAGATCGGGCCGTCCGGAGGGCGCGCAAGGGTGATCCATCCTATGGGCGAAGTCACCCGGCTCGCTTCATCGGACTGGCACTATTACATAAACGAAGTGCCGGAAGTGGCTCGAAAAGTCTCTGACAGCCAGATCGTCTGGCTGGAAACTCTCAAGGAACAGGGCGCCGTATCGAGCAATTTCAACTGGCGGTTCTTTACCGCCGGCGACAGCCGCGAACCGGAGCTGGCCGGCATCTGGGGGGCAGCCGTCGGATCATTCTGGACCATGATGGTGACGTTTTGTCTTGCCTTCCCGATCGGCGTGTTGTCGGCGATTTATCTCGAGGAATTCGCGAAAAAGAACCGTCTGACGGATTTCGTCGAGGTCAATATCAACAATCTGGCCGCAGTACCTTCGATCGTCTTCGGCCTGCTTGGGTTGGCGATCTTCCTGGGCATATTCGGTGTGCCGCGTTCCGCGCCGCTGGCGGGCGGGATCGTTCTGGCGCTGATGACTCTGCCGACGATCATCATCGCGGCGCGCGCCTCGATCCGCGCCGTGCCGCCGTCGATCCGCGACGCGGCGCTGGGACTGGGCGCGTCCAAGATGCAAACCTCTTTCCACCATGTGTTTCCGCTGGCGATGCCGGGTATCCTGACGGGTACCATCATCGGCATGGCGCAGGCGCTGGGCGAGACCGCGCCGCTGATCATGATCGGCATGGTCGCATTTATCGTCGACGTGCCGGGCGGGATCACCGACAGCGCCACGGTGCTGCCGGTGCAGGTCTTCCGTTGGGCGGATTTCCCGGAACGCGCCTTCGAGGCCCGAACAGCCGCCGCGATCTGCGTCCTGCTGGTGTTTCTGGTCCTCATGAATGCGCTGGCGGTTTTCCTGCGCAAGAAATTCGAACGCAGGTGGTAGTGATGAACAGATACCCGGACATAAATGGGGGCCGATTTGAATAAGCAGAAAAAAGTCTCGGAAGAGGTCAAGATCACCGCGCGCGGTGTGAATGTTTTCTATGGAGAGACCCATGCGATCAAGGATGTGGACGTGGACATCCGCAACCACACGGTGACGGCCTTTATCGGGCCGTCGGGTTGTGGCAAGTCCACCTTCCTGCGCTGCCTGAACCGAATGAACGACACCATCGACATTTGCCGCGTGACGGGCGAAATCCTGATGGATGACAAGGACATCTATGCCCCGGACGTGGATCCCGTGCAGCTGCGCGCCAAGGTCGGTATGGTGTTTCAAAAACCGAATCCCTTTCCGAAATCGATTTATGATAACGTGGCTTACGGGCCGAAAATCCACGGTCTGGCGCAGAACAAGGACGATCTGGATCATATCGTCGAGCGTTCGTTGAAGCGTGCCGCCCTGTGGAAAGAGGTCAAGGACCGGCTGCATGAACCCGGAACCGGACTGTCCGGCGGCCAGCAGCAGCGGCTGTGTATTGCCCGCGCGATCGCCACGGCGCCGGAGGTGCTGTTGATGGACGAACCCTGTTCGGCGCTTGACCCGATCGCGACCGCCCAGATCGAAGAGCTGATTGACGAGTTGCGCAAGAAATATTCGGTTGTGATCGTGACGCACTCGATGCAGCAGGCCGCACGCGTTTCGCAGGAAACCTCTTTCTTCCACCTCGGCGTTCTGGTGGAAAGCGGCAAGACGCAGAAAATATTCACGGCGCCGGAAGACGAGCGGACACAGAATTATATCACCGGTAGAATCGGTTAGATCGGAGTATCCAGATGGAAAAAACCCATATCGTCACCAGGTTCGACAAGGAACTGAAAGAGATCGACAAACAGCTGCATCACATGGCGGAACTGGTGGTCCAGCAATTGGCCGATGCGACCGAGGCGCTGAGCGAAAAGGACGTGAAACTGGCGAAGCGCGTGCGCAAGGGCGACCGGAAGATCAATGACCTTGAAGATACGATTTTCGATCTGACAACGCGTCTTATCGCTCTGCGGCAACCCATGGCCGAAGATTTGCGCAGCGCGATCACTACGTTCAGGGTCGCCACCGATCTGGAACGTATCGGTGACTATGCCAAGACTATTTCGAACCGGACCGCAATCCTTGCCGAGGAAATGCCGATGAAATCGGCCACCAACAGCATCAAGCGCATGAGCATTGTCGTTCAGGCCATGCTGACCGAAGTCATGGAAGCCTATGCGGAACGCGATCTGAGCAAGGCTGAACATGCGCGGGTGCAGGACGAGGATGTGGATCAGATGAACAGCGCTCTTTTCCGCGAACTTCTTACCTACATGATGGAAAACCCCCGCAACATCGAAGCCAGCACTCACCTGCTGTTTATCGCCAAGACCTTCGAGCGCGCCGGAGACCACATCACAAATATCGCGGAGCACGTGTATTACCTTGTGACCGGCGAGCAATATGAAAACGGCGAAATCGACGTGGAGTAACCGGGGCCTGTAGCCGCAATTTGTTCAAGGATCGAGATATTCCATGACCGAGAATACCGCCCCCGTCATTCTGGTTGTCGAAGACGAGCCGGCGCAGCTGGAACTCCTGAGCTATAATCTGTCCAAAGAGGGCTACAGCGTCGTGCGCGCTGAGGACGGGGAGTCGGCGATGCTGTTGGCCGACGAGGTCGAGCCGGACCTGATCCTGCTGGACTGGATGCTGCCGAACATCTCCGGTATCGAGGTTTGCCGCCAGTTGAAGCGGCAGAAACGCACCGCTTCGACGCCGGTACTGATGTTGACGGCACGCGGTGAGGAAGAGGACCGTATCCGCGGTCTGGACACGGGCGCTGACGACTATGTCGTAAAACCCTATTCGATCAAGGAACTGCTGGCGCGGGTGCGCTCCATGCTGCGCCGGACCCGGCCGGGCAGCGTCGGGCAGACGCTGGAGTACCGTGAAATCGTGCTCGACCCAGTGCAACACAAGGTCACCCGGGGCGGGCAGTCCATCAAGCTGGGGCCGACGGAGTTCCGTCTGCTGGTCACTTTGCTGGAAATGCCGGGGCGGGTCTGGAGCCGCGACCAGTTACTGGACAGGGTCTGGGGCCGGACGGCGGACGTGGATTTGCGGACGGTGGACGTGCATGTCGGGCGGCTGCGCAAGGCGTTGCGGGAATACGATGACCGCGATCCGATCCGCACCGTGCGCGGCTTCGGTTATGCGCTGGATCAGGACTAGCGACCGGCCGCGCCCTACCAGTGGGGCGGAACCTCGTCACCGAACACATGACCGCCGGTGCCGGCCGCCTCTTGCTCGCGGGCACGGTCGAGAAGCTGGTTCAGCCTTTTTTCCATCCTGTCAAGCCGCAAGGCCTGTTCCGCTACGATATCGGATAGTTCCTCGTTCGATCTGGTCAGATGGGCCAACTGGATTTCCAGTTCGTCTATCCGGTAATCCTGTTTGTCATCTGGTTTCATGATCCTGTGCCTTCCGAATTGAACGCCAATAGTTGTAGGGCCCTTGCTCGCAGTCATTTAGGGCGTTGGTCTGATCACTGCAAGCGGCCCCGTGTCGCTTGCCCATGGGATTGTGATACGTTAGACGGTTGCCAAACGGCACAGCCGCACGAAAAGGATGCCTGAACGATGGCAAAAGACAAGAAAAACAAGGTTCACAGACCCAAGGCGATAACACCCAAAGGGTTTCGCGACTATTTCGGATCAGAGGTGACCGAACGCGCTGAAATGCTGCGCGCGATCACGGATGTCTATCATCGTTATGGCTTCGATCCTTTGGAAACTTCGGCTGTTGAAACCGTCGAGGCGCTCGGCAAGTACCTGCCTGATGTGGACCGCCCGAACGAGGGCGTTTTTGCCTGGCAGGAAGAGGACAGCGACTGGCTGGCTTTGCGCTATGATTTGACCGCGCCGCTCGCCCGTGTCTACGCCCAGTTCCGCAATGACCTGCCGACGCCCTACCGCCGCTATGCGATGGGACCGGTCTGGCGCAATGAAAAGCCGGGGCCGGGACGGTATCGGCAGTTCTATCAGTGCGATGCTGATACGGTAGGATCGGGTTCCGTTGCGGCGGATGCCGAGATCTGCTCCATGCTGTCCGATACGCTGGAGGCCGTGGGCATTCCGCGCGGCGACTATTTGGTGCGCGTCAATAACCGCAAGGTTCTGAACGGGGTGATGCAGGTGGCGGGCGTTCTGGATCCGTCCGATCCCGATAAGTTCCATTCCGAACGCGGCATCGTTCTGCGCGCAATAGACAAGCTCGACCGACTGGGGCTGGACGGCGTGCGTGCGCTTCTGGGCGAAGGCCGCGAGGATGCATCGGGCGACTTTACCAAGGGCGCGGGCCTTGGTACGGAGCAGGCAGAGGTCGTCATGGGCTTTATGCAGGCAAAGCGCGACAGCAAGGCTGCGACGGTTGCGCGGCTGGCCGAACTGGTAAAAGGGTCGGACATCGGAACGAAAGGCGTGCAGGAACTGGAAACCATTGCAGAATTGATGGGCGCACAGGGCTATGGGCCTGACAGGATCGAAATCGACCCCAGCGTTGTGCGCGGTCTGGGCTATTACACCGGTCCGGTCTACGAGGCCGAACTGACCTTTCAAATCTTCGACGACAAAGGCCGTCCCCGCAATTTCGGATCGGTCGCCGGCGGCGGACGCTATGACGATCTGGTCAAGCGCTTCACGGGTCAGGAAGTGCCCGCCACGGGCGTGTCCGTTGGCGTAGACCGCCTGTTGGCGGCCTTGAGGGAAAAGGGTCGCATCCATTCGGTGTCCAAGGGCCCTGTGGTCGTAACCGTCATGGATCGTGACCGCATGGGCGATTATCAGGCCATGGTCGCGGACCTGCGTAACGCAGGCATTCGGGCCGAAGTCTATCTCGGCAACCCTAAGAACTTCGGCAACCAGTTGAAATATGCCGACCAGCGCGACAGCCCGGTCGCGGTGATCGAAGGTGGCGACGAGCAGGCGCGGGGCGTGGTCCAGATCAAGGATCTGGCGCTGGGCGCGCGGCTTGCTGCGGAAATCGAGACAACCGAAGAATGGAAAGCCCAACCTGCGCAAATGGAAATCGCGCGCGGCGATCTGGTCGCGGAAGTGCGCAAGATGATCGCGCGCGCTGAAAAGGGACAGGCTTGATGTCGAACGGGCTGCGCGCGGAAATCAAGGCGGTCGCGGCGCGGTTGCAGCAGGCGTTCGAGGACGCAGGTGCTGTCATGCGCGAGCCGGACAGCCTGCAGCCGGCGGAGGTTCTGCTGGACCTCTACGGCGAGGATATCCGCGCGCGCGCCTACATCACCCACGACCCCGTTCTGGGCGAACAGATGCTTCGGCCCGATTTCACGGTGCCGATTGTCCAGATGCACATGGCCGAGGGCGCAGAACCGGCGCGGTATACCTATAACGGGTCCGTATGGCGCAAGCAGCTTGCGGGCAGCGCGCGCGGACCGGAAAACACGCAAGTCGGTTTCGAGTTGTTCGACCGCACGAATCCGGCGGCGGCGGATGCCGAGGTTTTTTCCCTGTTCAACGGCTTGCTGGATGAATGGCGCGGTTTTGGCGCCATTGCCGTGGCCACGGGCGACATCGGCATATTGCAGGCCGCCGTGCGCGGGCTGAAAACAACCGATCGTCGCAAGGCCGCTCTTTTGCGCCACCTCTGGCGTCCAGCGCGGTTTCGGCAGTTGCTGGACCGTTTCGGCGGTCGCGCACCGGTCCCCGAAGGCCGCGAGGCGCTGGTCGCCGCAGCCGCCCAGACCTCTTCCGAGACCCTGGTCCGCGAAGCGGGGCCACTTGTGGGTTTGCGCACCGTGGAAGAAATCGCGGCTCGGATCGTCGATCTTGCGGAAGACCTTGCCGAGCCGCCGATTTCGGCTGGCGAATATGAAATGCTGGGGCAAATCCTGTCGCTGAAGTCGGGCTCTGTCGCGGCGCTGGACAGCCTGCGCACTCTTCAATCGGAAATGCCGGTTCTAAAGGCGGCGGTCGACCGGATGGCGACGCGGCTCGATGCGCTGTCAGCCAAGGGTATCGACGTCGAGAACCTGCCGTTCGAGGGCAAATTCGGGTTGACCGCCATGGAGTATTATGACGGCTTTGTCTTCGGTTTCTATGCCGAGGGTCGCCCCGATCTGCCGACGCTGGCCAGCGGGGGGCGCTATGATGCGCTGACGCGGGTACTGGGGCAGGGCAGGTCGATACCGGCTGTCGGGGGCGTGTTTCATCCAGAGGCGCTGGTGGCGCTGTCCGGGGGTGTGGAATGAGCGCGTTGAAACTGGGTGTTCCGTCCAAGGGGCGGCTGCAAACACTGACCATTGACTGGTTCGCGGGCCGAGGTATCGAACTGGCGCGATCCGGGTCCGAACGCGAATACGCGGGCCATGTTGTCGGCATGAACGATATTGAACTGGTGCTGCTCTCCGCTGGCGAGATACCCAAGGAGCTGGCCGCCGGCCGCATCCATCTGGGCGTAACCGGCATCGACCTGATCCACGAGAAGATCCCGCTGTGGCAGACGCGCCTGACCGAGGTCGAGCGCATGGGCTTTGGCTTTGCCGATCTGGTGCTGGCGGTGCCGAACGCCTGGATCGACGTGACCTGTATCGAGGATCTGGACGCGGTCGCCGCGAGGTTCCGCGCCGAGCATGGCTTCCGCTTGCGGATTGCCACGAAATACCACAATCTGGTACGGGGATTCCTGCGTGAAAAAGGCGTGGCCGACTATCAGCTTGTCGATAGTCAGGGCGCGACGGAGGGCACCGTGAAGAACCTGACGGCAGAGGCCATTGCGGATATTACTTCCACCGGCGAGACGCTGGTGGCGAACCACTTGCGCATCCTGTCGGACGGTCTGATCCTGAAATCGCAAGCCACTGTTTATGCTTCGAAAACTGCCAAGTGGAGCGCGAAATCGAAGGCTGCCTATGCCGCTCTTGCGGCCAAGGCGGTCTGGCCGGAAGGGGTCCATAAATGACGCTCCTGACAGTGGAAACCATCGCTGATCTGCGAAGGAAAGTCGCTGAATGGAAAGCTGCGGGCCTGACCGTCGGACTGGTTCCGACGATGGGTGCGCTGCACGAGGGCCACCTGTCGCTGATCACCCGGATGCTGGGACATGCGGACCGTGTAATCACGACGATTTTCGTCAATCCGACGCAGTTCGGCGCGGGCGAGGATCTGGACGCCTATCCGCGCACCCGCGAAGCCGATACGGCCATGATCGCGGAAACCGGTGGGCATCTGCTGTTCGCACCGCCCGTAAGTGAAATCTACCCCGAAGGGTTTGCGACGCGGGTCGAGGTCGACGGGCTGACCGATGTGCTATGCGGACAGTCCCGGCCGGGGCATTTCGACGGGGTGACGCAAGTCGTCGCCAAGCTGCTGAACATGGCGCAGGCGGATTTCGCGATCTTCGGCGAGAAGGATTGGCAGCAGCTTGCCGTGATCCGACGGATGGCTAAAGATCTTGATATTCCAACGGAAATCAAGGGCGGGCCGATTATTCGGGACGAACTCGGGTTGGCGCTGTCATCGCGAAACGCCTATCTGAACGAGGCGGAGCTGGCGATTGCGCGTCAGTTGAACGTGGTATTGCGCAAGGCGGCTTACGACATCGCGGCGGGCGGCTTCGCGCCGGATACCTGCGCGGCGGCGGCAGAGAAGCTGCTGGAAATCGGGTTCCGCGAGGTGGACTATGTCGAATGTCGAGACGCGGCCAGTCTGGTGCCGGTCGAACGCGTCGGCGAGGCCCCCGCGCGGATTTTCGGGGCGGCGCATATCGGGCGGGCAAGGCTGATCGACAACCACGCAGTCAACTGAAAACGCCTCAAAAGGGGCGTATGATTTGTGTATGACATGCGTGCACAGGGCGTATGACAGTTGTCGGACCCGTCCGGCTTCGGATCAGGATCAGCGCAAGCCCAGAATATTCAGTGCATCGGCCAGATCGGCGGGCAGGGGCGTGTCGTCGGCGCGCGATTTAGGCAGGTCGGCCGGAGCGTCGGCGGCGGCCAGATAGCGCCAGCCCTGAAACGGGCGGCGCAGGGCGCATGTCGTGCGCACTAGCTCGGGCTCCATGACGATACCGCAGCGGCGGATACCGTCGGCGCCGATGACCTCTTCCAGTCGCAGGACGCGCTGGCGCACCTGCACAGAGCCTTTTATCACCCAGTAGAGCGAGCCGCCGTTGAGCAGTTCTTCGGCGCGTTTCGGCCACATGCGGGTGACATGCATCGGCTGGTTTTCCGGATCGGCGGCGATGCGCGCCGCCTGCCAGTCCGCCAGATCGTCGATGCTGTCTGTACCGACGCTGAGTTTTATCAAGTTGATGTATTTTTGTCCCATCGCGACTCTAGATGTAGGGGTTTTTATAGGATTGTCCAAGCCTCTTTTGATTGACCAGCGAAACGGAAACCCGTAGTCTGAACGCTCTTTTCAAGCCAACGAGGTAGTCCCCATATGAGCCGTTTCGCCGCCCCCATAGCCGAGCAGATTTGGGATATGAAATACCGTCTGAAAGACGAGGGCGGGAAGCCGGTGGACGAAACGGTCGAGGATAGCTGGCGTCGCGTCGCGCGCGATCTGGCATCGGTCGAAAAGAAGCCAAAGGATTGGGAAGACAGGTTTTATTCGGCACTGGAGGATTTCAAATTCCTGCCGGCGGGCCGCATTCTAGCGGGTGCCGGAACCGGCCGGTCCGTCACGCTGTTCAACTGTTTTGTCATGGGGACGATCCCTGACAGCATGGGCGGCATCTTCGACATGCTGAAAGAGGCGGCGCTGACCATGCAGCAGGGTGGCGGCATCGGCTATGATTTCTCGACGATCCGTCCCAAGGGCTCTGCGGTCAAGGGCGTGTCGGCGGATGCGTCCGGCCCGCTGTCCTTCATGGATGTCTGGGACGCGATGTGCCGCACTATCATGTCCGCCGGATCGCGGCGCGGCGCCATGATGGCGACCATGCGTTGCGACCACCCCGATATCGAGAGCTTCATTGTCGCCAAACAGGATTCGGCGCGGCTGCGTATGTTCAACCTGTCGGTGCTGGTGACCGACGATTTCATGGCGGCGGTCAAGGCAAACGCGGGCTGGGACCTGAAATTCGACGGCAAGGTCTACAAGACCGTCGAGGCGCTGGACCTGTGGAACCGGATCATGCAGGCGACCTTCGATTTCGCCGAACCGGGCGTGATTTTCATCGACCGGATCAACCAGAAGAACAACCTGTACTATACAGAGTCGATTGCGGCCACGAACCCCTGCGGCGAGCAGCCGCTTCCGCCTTACGGCGCCTGTTTGCTGGGCTCTATCAACCTGTCGCGGTTGGTCAGCGATCCGTTCGGCAAGGCCGCCAAGCTGGACGGCGCGGCGCTGGACGCCTTGGTGCGCACCGCGGTCCGTATGATGGACAACGTGGTCGATGCGTCCCGCTTTCCGCTGGAGCAGCAAAGGCTGGAAGCGCAGAACAAGCGCCGGATCGGGTTGGGTGTCACCGGGCTGGCCGATGCTCTGCTGATGATCGGACTGCGCTATGGCTCGGAAGAGGCTGCGGCGCAGACCGAAGTCTGGATGAAGGCGATTGCGCGGGCCGCTTATCTGGCCAGTGCCGATCTGGCCGCTGAAAAGGGTGCGTTTCCACTGTACGACCGCGAAAAATATCTCGCTGGTGAAACCATGACGGAAATGGACGACGACGTGCGCGCCGCGATTGCCGAAAAGGGCATCCGCAACGCGCTACTGACCTCGATCGCGCCGACGGGCACCATCAGCCTCTATGCCGGCAACGTTTCCAGCGGCATCGAGCCGGTATTCGCCTACAGTTACACCCGCAAGGTGCTGCAAAAGGACGGATCGCGGACCGAGGAAGAGGTCGTCGATTACGCCGTCGATTTGTGGCGCAAGAAATTCGGCGAGGGCGAGTTGCCGGATTACTTCGTTAACGCGCAGACTTTGGCTCCGCTGGATCATGTGCGCATGCAAGCGGCGGCGCAGACATGGATCGACAGCTCGATTTCCAAAACGATCAACTGCCCCGAGGATATCTCCTTCGAGGATTTCAAGTCGGTCTACATGGCGGCCTGGGATCAGGGCTGCAAGGGCTGCACCACCTATCGCCCGAACGATGTAACCGGATCTGTTCTGAGCGTGTCCGAGAAAGAGGACAAGGCCCCCGATATCGATACCGGTGCCGAAGTGGTCTATCTGGCCGCGCCGCTGGACCGTCCGCAGGCGCTGGAGGGCAATACCTACAAGATCAAGTGGCCAGAGAGCGAACACGCGATCTATATCACCATCAACGACGTGATCCAGAACGGCACGCGCCGCCCGTTCGAGGTGTTCATCAACTCCAAGAACATGGAGCATTACGCCTGGACGCTGGCGCTGACGCGCATGATCTCGGCCGTGTTCCGGCGCGGCGGCGACGTGTCCTTCGTGGTCGAGGAGCTGAAAGCGGTGTTCGATCCGCGCGGCGGGGCCTGGGTTCAGGGGAAATATATCCCCTCGATCCTAGCGGCCATCGGCGGTGTCATCGAGCATCACATGGTCCAGATCGGATTTATCAAGGGCGAGGGCCAGCACCTGAAATCGGACCCGAAAGCCAAGGTGGCGGTGATGGGCGCAGGAGAGGGTCGCGGCAAGACCTGCCCGAGCTGCGGCAC
>JAHEFH010000186.1 GCA_024640245.1 Paracoccaceae bacterium
GCTCAAATCATAGCTGACCGTTGAGTCGTGATCAGGGAACAGGCTGTGAAGCCGGGAGCGCGAAATTTCGAGGTTCTTCATAACATACATTGTAGCATGAAAGGCAGCTTTGTCCGCACAGAAGACATGTGTTTTCCTTTTGGAGCCGTTTCAACTTCTTGAGTTGATCCGTTCCCATGCCGCGGTATTGCTTGCGCCAACGATAGTATGCTTGATCTGTGATACCGATCTGCCGAATGGAATCAACCCGCACTATTCCTTGCCCAACCAGAACTTCAACCTGCCTGAGCTTCATTACAATTTCTTCCAGCTAGTGCGGCTTGATTCCTATATTTGATCCTCCGTTTTCCTGACTATTAGCGTGGACCAATTCAGTAGGGGAGGATCAGGTATACCTCGGCCCTACGTACCGTACCTGCGTACCCATCTGAAGGGTCCTTCATCATCTTGCCATGTGGACGCTTTCATGCAGTCACCCGGCACCTGAGCAATCAAAGGTTGATTGAGCGTAGCGGCGGTGATGGTGGACTGCGTAAATTGCTCAAGTCTCGAATGGTGGACTCTCAGCAACCTTAAAGTTCCGAAGACGAGCTAGGAGCCCTCTCTTTTTAAATGCCTCCGAATTTTCGTATTGGCGTTTGCGTTAAACAAACTTGAAGCCGCGCTTCTTAATTCTGGAAATTTTTATGCAGCCCTGCCCGCCTCAAGTCATAACCCCGTGCCGACGCCCGCCCGCTGCAGTTATCGCTTCCCTTCCAAATACAGTCGCACTGACGCACGGCTGCCTTCGGACCAGATCCGCACAAGCCAGTCTTCGAAAGCCCCGGCAAAACGCTCATTCCCGGCAAGATCGCCATAAAACTGTTGCTCCAGCCAGACCGCCGGTCGTGCTTTGGCAGCTTGGGAAATCTTGACAAGCTCGTCCCAGTTCGGATCGTTCGGAGCTATGACACTGCCGTCTTCACGGGTGCCCGCGCACATGCGCGCCCAAAACGCTTCTACGAGGGCGAGGCCGTCGACCGGCCCGCCCCGAGCCAGTTCGTCCCGCAGGACCGGCAACACAAAGCCGCTGTGGCGGGACGATCCGTCGAAGGCCACCCGGCGCGTGGTATCGCGAATGCGGGGGTTGGAAAACCGGCCGGCGATCAGTTTTACATACGCCTCCGGTGTCATGCCCGGCACCGGCTCGACGCAGGGCGCGATTTCCTCTGCCTGAACCTTGTGAAAGAAACCTGCGATCATTGGATCGGCCATACAATCGGCAATGGTTTCAACAGACAGCAACTCGGCCACATTGGCCAGTACCTGGTGCCCTGCGTTGAGTATCCGGATCTTCATGGTTTCGTAGGAGTGAACGTCATCCGAAAAAGTCGCGCCGATCTGGTTCCAGTCGGGGCGCCCGGCGCAAAATTTGTCCTCGATCACCCATTGCCGGAAATTCTCGTGCGTCACAGGCGCCGCGTCGTCAATGCCCAGGTTGCGAGCCAGATCGATTTCTTTTGGACCGGTAGCTGGCACGATGCAATCCACCATCGAGTTCGGAAAACTGCAGCTCTCTTCGATCCACCGCGCAAGCTCCGGGTCGGACATCCGAGCCAGTGAAACCACCGTCTGCCGCAGGATCGTCCCGTTGCCCTGAAGGTTATCGCAACTTTGCCCGGTAAAAGGCCCTGCCCCGCTGTCGCGCCGCAGCCTGAGCGCGGCCACCATCGCACCGAAGGCGGTGCGCGGTTTCTCGGGGTGCGCTGCGTCGTGGCGGATGTCGGAATGGCCGGCATCGAAGGCCTTGGTCACCGGATCGATGTAATAGCCGCCTTCGGTTACGGTCAACGCAACGATACGGATGCGCGGATCAGCCATGGCCCGGATCAGCGGGCCATGGCCCTCTTCGATCGGTAAATAGTCGATCATCGGCCCTGTGACCTCGGCCGAGACACCCTCGGGGTCGAGTTCAATCAGCGTCGTCAGGCAATCCTGCGCAATCAGCTTTTCGCGCATCGCGGCATCGTACTGGCGCACGCCAGCGCCAATGATCGCCCAGTCCAGCGCTTTTCCCTGCTGCATTAGACGATGCAGGTACCAGGCCTGGTGCGCTCGATGGAAATTGCCCAGCCCGATATGGACGATCCCGGGCGTCAGCTGCGACCGGTCATAGACCGGGCGGGAAATGCCATCCGGAAGCTGCGCCAGCGTCTCGTTGCAGAGTTTCATGAGCCTCTCTCCATTTGATCTTCTTTTATCAGCTCATCCAGTTGCCGCCATCGACGTTATAAGTCTGGGCAACGATGTAATCCGCCTCTTCGGTCGCCAGGAAAACCGCCATGCCGGTCAGGTCTTCGGCACGCCCCATGCGGCCGTAAGGCACAGCCTCGCCGACCTCGCGCTTTTTCTGACCGGGGGCCTTGCCCTCGTACTTGGCGAAAAATGCGTCGACTCCGTCCCAATGCGCGCCATCGACAACGCCCGGCGCGATGGCGTTCACGTTTATGCCGTGCTGGATCAAGTTCAATCCGGCGGATTGGGTCAGACTTATGACCGCCGCTTTACTGGCGCAATAGACGGCGACCAGCGGCTCGCCGCGGCGACCGGCCTGGCTGGCCATGTTGATGATCTTGCCTCGGATACCCCGCGCGATCATGTGGTTCGCCACAGCCTGCATTGTAAAAAGCGTGCCGGCGACGTTGATATCAAAAACGCGGGTATAGTCGCTGCGCGTAATTTCGGCGATCGGTGCGGCGGTGAAGATGGCGGCATTGTTTATCAGTATATCGATTTGGCCCAACTGTTCGACGGTTTCTTCAATTGCGGCATCGATACTGTCCTGTGAGGTCACATCCATATGAACCGCAACAGCACCCGCGCCCAGCGACTCTGCCGCGGTTGCTGCGCTGTTGGCATCTATATCTGCAATAGCGACCCGCGCGCCTTCAAGGCAATATGCCTCAGCAAAAGCCCGACCGATCCCGCGCGCTGCCCCTGTGATCAGGGCCGTTTTACCTTCGAGCCGCCTCATTCAATCCTCAGACCCTCTGCGTTGAACCTGTGGATGACATCCGCGCGCGGCGTCATGTAGATGCGGTTGCCATGTTTAAAAGAGACCTCTCCATCAGCACGCACTGTAATGCTCTCTGCAAGGCCCGTTTCATGCACGTGAAAAAATGTATCCGACCCAAGATGTTCTGAGACACCAACTACGCCTGACCACGTCCCTTCGTCAGCGGAGACCGAGATATGCTCCGGCCGGATTCCGATGGTATGAGCGTCATGCTTCGCGGCTTCTTCGCCGTCGATGAGGTTCATCGTTGGCGAACCGATAAACCCGGCGACAAACAGGTTCCGCGGGGACCGGTAGAGATCTAGAGGCGAGCCGACCTGCTCGATATGTCCGGCCCGCAGCACCACGATCTTATCGGCCATGGTCATCGCCTCGACCTGATCGTGGGTGACATAGACCATTGTGGTCTCGAGCCGCTTGTGCAGCTCGCTGATTTCGAGCCTCATGCCAACCCGCAACGCGGCGTCGAGGTTTGACAACGGTTCGTCGAACAGGAAAGCGGCCGGTTCGCGGACAATGGCACGACCGATGGCGACCCGCTGGCGTTGACCGCCCGACAGCTGACCTGGTCGTCGGTGCATATAGTCCGACAGGTTTAGCACGGACGCCGCGTTTTCAACTCGCCGGTCGATTTCGGCCTGATCCAGTTTGGCCATGCGGAGCGGGAAGGCGATGTTCTTGCGTACACTCATATGCGGATAAAGCGCATAGGACTGAAACACCATTGCCAGCCCACGCTTTGCCGGCGGGATCTGCGTGGCATCCTGACCGTCAATCGAAATCTTGCCGCCTGTCACGTCTTCCAGACCGGCGATCAGCCGCAGCAGCGTTGATTTACCACAACCCGAAGGGCCGACGAAAACTACGAATTC
>JAHEFH010000187.1 GCA_024640245.1 Paracoccaceae bacterium
AGGGCCGCCTGCCCCGCATGCCATATCTGTCGCGGCGAAATTTCCCCGTAAGTCAGGTTTTCCGACAGGCGCGATGTGGCGGGCTTCGCCGGGAAATCACGGTCGGTCCGGTATCCCTCGACGGCCCTGTCCAGAAAGAGGCGCAACCTGTCCTGCCCCGCGTCCTGGCCCACCGCAAGATGCGCCCGGACCACCGCCGCGCCGCGATACATGGCAGCTCCCATGCCCCAATCAGAAATCCGGTCACCGTCCGGCCAACGGTAAGGTGCGCGCAGGACGGCAACGGACCGGGCTTCAGCGCCGACATCCATCCCGCGGACCGCCTTCCAGAACGGCGTGTAGACCTTGAAAAACGAGCCGGACTTGTTCGCGATCGACCATGGCTCGAACAAAAGATGGCCGGCAAAGCTCTTTGCCTCAAGTTCCTGCGTCTGCAGGCGTTGTTTGACCTCGGTATCTCGCGCGATCGAAGCCGGATCATACGCGCGCGACCAGTAAACCGCGGCGGCACCGGTTTCGGAAGCCAATGTCGACAGAACATCAGAGGCCCTGCCCCGCCTGAACACCAGACGCGAGCCTATTCCGCGCAACTTTTCGTTGAAGCACTCCGCCGCAAGGCCGAGCCGCCATTTCGGTGCCGCGCCAAGCTTTTCCACGCATTCGTCATGAATAAAAACCGGTATCACCGGCCGCCCCGTCGTGACGGCGGCGGCCAGTGCCGGATGGTCGGTTAGTCTGAAATCCCTCTTGAACCAGAGGATCACAGGGCGCGTATCGGTCATCGTATTTCCTTTTAACAGAATACGTTGGCCAAGCGCGCCCGGATCAAAATCAGCCGTTTACGTCAACGACGACCCTGCCTTTGACCTGTCCCGCCAAAATGGCTTTACCAAGTTCCGGCAGGTCTTCCAGCGTGGCGGGATGTATCATCCCTTCCAGCTTGTCCATCGGCAGGCTTTCCGCCACCCGCGCCCAGGCTTTCTGCCGCTTTTCAAACGGCTGGAACACGCTGTCGATCCCCAGCAGGTTTACGCCGCGCAGAATGAACGGAATAACCGAGGTCGGCAGCCCCGCGCCACCGGCCAGACCGACCGAAGCGACAGAGGCACCGTATTTCATCTGGCCAAGCGCGCGCGCCAGCATCGGCCCGCCCACCGCGTCGATACATCCCGACCAAGTCTCTGATTCCAGAGGCCGCTTGACCGTTTCATTAATATCTTCGCGCGCCACAATCTGCGTCGCACCCAGGTGGCGCAGATAGTCCGCGGTTTCCGGCCGTCCTGTGACACCGGCAACCTCATACCCCAGATTGGACAATATCGCTGTCGCCACGGACCCGACACCGCCTGCGGCGCCGGTGACCAGAACCGGGCCGTTGCCTGGCTTCAACCCGTGATCTTCCAGCGCCATGATCGCGATCATCGCCGTCAGGCCGGCCGTTCCCACCGCCATAGCTTGCCGCGTGGTCAACCCGTCCGGCAGAGGCACCAGCCAGTCGGCATTCACGCGGTTTTTCTGCGTGTACCCGCCCCAGCGGATTTCTCCGAAACGCCAGCCTGTCAGCACGACCCGGTCGCCGGGCTTGTAGCGCGCATCATCGGACTGCGACACGACACCGGCCATGTCGATCCCGGGAATATGCGGATATGTCTTGACCAGTCCACCACCCGAACCGAGGCACAGACCGTCCTTGTAGTTGACCGTTGAGTATTCAACATCAACGAGGACATTGCCCTCTGGCAGGTCAGCCACCGTCAACTGCTTTACGCTGGCTGACGTTTTACCCTCTTGATCCTTGTCGACGACTAAAGCTTTGAACGACATTCCGACTGCTCCCATAATGATAAATCGAAGACCAATTTGAAGAATTGTCCGGCATTTGTCAGCCCCTAATTCGAATAACTTCCGGCGGCGCTTCGCCGGCTTATCGGACTTGAGCACTGCGTTCAAATGTTGCCGGCGTCTTACAGCCCCGGAATTGAGCAAATTAGGCAATTGAACCCGATCAAATGTTCGCCTATATCGACGCTCAGGCACCCGTAGCTCAGCTGGATAGAGCGCTGCCCTCCGAAGGCAGAGGCCACACGTTCGAATCGTGTCGGGTGCACCAATTAAATCAATGCGTTAAATGTTTTTTACATCATTCTGTAATTTACAATTCACCACCAGTTCGGCAAATGCCGATGCAAATTGAAAAGCGTCTTCAAATTTTTTGGCGCATTATTATAAGGAAGATGGAGCAGGCACATAACCTGAAGATCGCAGGCTCAAATCGCACTTCCGAAACCGAAAAAACAATACAAATCAATATTTTTCAAGACGCGCAAGGGTGACCGCTCATGTTCGTGCACTCGTCGTGGAAGCAATTGGTACGCATACGAAAAAAGATGCGCGAAAATACAATTGCGGTACGCTACTTTACGTTGACAAAAATCAGTTTCAGCCGAGTTGTGGATTTTGGGCCTGTCGGACCATTCGCAAGAACCAAATTGAAGAGGGGCCAACGCATGCATGAACTAGTGGTAATTAATGAGCGCTTTCGCACAAACAAACGAAAAAGCAATGCGAAGCTCACTGCGGAGTTCCGCGATGGCGCATACAACATTTCTCTTGGCGACCATCATTGGGCTATTCGCTCAGACTGGGTTTCTGAGCCACCGGAAAACGATGATGTAGCATTCATCGGTGCTGTTGTTCTGGCAATGTCGAACGATATAGAATTTCATACCGATTTGCGTGTTACCGAAGGATGTCTCCGCTCTATCGAACGACTGCGGTACGCGCTTCGTATATTGTGGCCTAGGAAGATCTATTTTCCTGACTTCCATATAGGGACCTCAATTAACAACCCAGGAACCGTAAATAGGAATGGAGTTCTTTGCGTCAGTGGTGGTCTGGACAGCACGTTTGCCGCGTTTCTAAATAGCAAGAATAAGAATAGTGGTCAAAACTACGGTATGGTGATGATCGGTGCTGATTACGATCACGATGATGACCCGCGAAATGACGTTCTGCGGCAACGAACGCAAAAACTTTGCGACAGATTTGAACTTGAGATGAAGGCGGTTGAGATATCCCCTTCCTTCCCAAAAATTGTTCATTGGCGGATGTTTCACCCAACCGTATTATGGATGCTAACGAAATACCTTGAGCCGAAAATAACCAAATCTGCAATTGCTGCCGATTACTCGAGCCTTTCAGAATTCGGCACTGTCCCTTGGGGAAACTGTTCGGCAATAATCAATTCTCTGGACGATCCCACATTTCCATTTTCTCATGTTGGACTAGAGCACCAGCGATTTGAAAAGATGGCGGCACTAGTTGATGAAGCTCCCGATATCATCCCGAATATTATCGCTTGCGGGAAATTAACACGAGAGGGGAAAAATTGCGGGAAATGTGGGAAATGCATTCGAACACAGTTGAATCTTGAGGCAGCAGGCCACCCGATGCCTGAAATATTTGACGCCCAGCCCGATCTAATAAAGTGGCTGCGCGCCCGTCACCCTTATCGCAGTCAATTTAAATTACGTAGCTCGCATGTTTGGGCATTGGAACATGAAGTTAGTCTACCTGAAGGCCCATTAAGGGACGCCGCTGTTGTCTACAGAAAAAATATAGAAGCTTCGCTCATTCCGAGAGGACGAATTTGATCGTGACATCAACGGCCACAGTTAGACTAATATTGAAAAGGGACGGTGTTTGCCGCTCAGTTCGAGCGTGAAACGATGAAAGACCGCCACGGCAAGGCCAGAGCTGATGGCAACTACAAGGGCGCGTCTCTAGAGAAGGGCCACAATCAGACTGTCCGTCATAGGAGTTTTTGAAACCACAGGCTGCGCAGTCTAAGCGAATATTTGGCTCGCCTGATTTGATTGCATTATGCGGCGAATTTGGCGCGTTTCAAGCGCTG
>JAHEFH010000073.1 GCA_024640245.1 Paracoccaceae bacterium
CGGTTAGAAAGCGGTCGTCTTCGAGGGAGATGGCCAAGGTCGGCGCTGTTATGTCCTTTAACGCCATGACCGTAGGGTTGCCGGCCAGCTTCGCGTCATTCAATAGACCAGCCGCGCTGTCGCTGACTGGCAGAATACCCCGAAGAATCTCGTTTACCCGCGCTTGCTCTTCCGGGCTTGCCGCTTTGAAGAGACTGACGTCGGTGGCAAGCAGCGTCTGGATCATTGTCTCGGGACTGGAGACGATCGCGGCCCAGAACAGAAAGTCCGATCCGAGCACGGATTGCGCTATAAAGGTCTGGGTCCGGCTCCATGGGCGCGCGGGCGGGCGATTTGGCGCGTAGGCGGCAGGCACGATAGTGATTAATGCGGCGCAGCGATCCGGATGCCTGATCGCGAATTGCATTGCGGAAAGTGCTCCGGCCGACCCGCCGGCAACGGCAATTTTAGAAATTCCCAGCGTGTCGAGAAGGTCGGCAAACGCATCAGCCTGGTTTTCGGGGGAAGCTTCATCGGGCATTGCCGAGCGAAGATAACCAAAGCGCGAGGGCGCGATAACCCGATAGCCGGCCACAGCCAGCCTCCTGGAAAAAAACAGCCCTTGGTCAAAACCGCCGCCGGTCCCGTGGATCATCAGGAAAGGAACGCCCGAACCCGACTCGGCGAATTCCAGATCGCCGAAGCGCGTTTCCACTATTTCGCTCTGATGACGTGCAATTCTGGCCCGCGCCTGTGCGATTGCACGTCCATATGCTGAATATGTGATTCCACCGCCAGCCGACAAAGCGCTCGCTATCAGCCCGATTCCAATCAATCGCCTTCGGGTAACCATGCCGGATTCTATATCTTTATTCGCGACAACTGCCAAGAACTGTTCCGAGTGGGAAACGGCCAACCCGAACTTGGATGCTGACGACAAGAACGCCTGTCAAACCGGAAAGACGGGGGCGAGAAACTATCCGAAAGTATTGGATTCTAGCCCAAAGGACCAGTGAGATAGCCGTAGTGGAACGGGCCAGGGATGCGATTTTCTTATACATTCAATACTGTTAGAACATTGTGGATGGATAGAAATGCTCCTGCGAACTGAAAAGCAAGTTGATGACTTTGCCGTCGACGATACCGGTCTCGGGCAATCCGTTTCAGTTATCCCCTGTTCAAGCCGTAGCAAGATGCCGAAGGCGACGATCGTCGTTCCCGCTTTTTGCGTTGAAAGCACTTTGGCAGAAACGCTCGAGGCTCTTCTCGCGCAGACATTTACTGATTTCGAGATTGTCATTGTCGACGACGGCTCGCGAGATAGGACGGTCGAGATCGCGCGCAGCTTTTGTTCAGATCCGCGGATCCGGCTGGTCAGCCAGCCGAACCGGGGCCTTGCTGGCGCAAGAAACACGGGTATTGCCGTGGCGCAGGGCGAATATATCGGGTTTTGTGATGCCGATGACATATGGGAGGCTGGTAAGCTGGCGGCTCATGTAGCGCATCTGGACCAGAATCCGTTCGTTGGCCTGAGTTTCTCCGGCTCGGCCCTAATAGATGACGCGGGCAACATGACCGGTCAGGCACAGCGCCCTCGTCTCAGGAACATAAAAGCCAGCCACATTTTCAAGCGCAACCCGGTCGGCAATGGTTCTGCCGCGGTCATGCGCCGCGAAGCTTTGAACAGTATCGGTTACAGGCGGGCGAGTGAAATTAACCGGACATGGTATTTCGACGAGACCTTTCGCCAGTCGGAGGATATCGAATGCTGGCTGCGCCTCGCCTTGACGACAGATTGGGAAATCGAAGGAGTTTCCGGCTTGCTGACACGCTACCGGATAAACAGTGGCGGTCTTTCTGCCGGCACTGACAGACAACTGGCCGCCTGGGAGCGGATGGTTGAAAAGTTGACGCCGCTGGAACCTGCATTTTTTGCGAAACTTACCCCCCTCGCACGTGCATACCAGCTGCGTTATTTGGGACGCCGCGCGATCAGTGAGTTTGAAGCTGATCGCGCGGTCGACCTCGTGCGCCGGTCGATTGCAAGTTCCGCGCGTCCTTTCCTTGAAGAGCCCGTTAAATCCACAACCACTCTGGCGGCCGCCTATGTGCTGGCCCTTTTCGGTGGGCGGGTTTTAAGAGTTGCACGTTTCGCTGTGTCGCGTTCTGCAGAAAAATTCCGAAAAATATAACAAAGAGTCAGCCGAATGAATCGTCCCCATATCGTTCACTTGATTGATGATGTGACAGCAGGTGGAGTCATGCGAGTGCTCCAGCACCTCACATCTTCGCCCGAACTGGCCCGCACAGCACGCCATAGCGTGCGCCAGGTCAAGAAAGGCGCGCTTTCGCTCGGCCGGGTCGACGCGGATATCATCGTATCCCACTTGTCTATCAGTTGGCGCAGTCTGCCTGGCCTGATCGGATTGCGCGCGATGCACCCGCACCTGTCACTGGTACATGTAGAGCACAGCTATACTCAGGCGTTTTCGTCGTTAAACGTAAAGAACAAGACCCGCTTCTACACCCTTCTGAGCGGCGCCTATGCTCTTTTCGATCGCGTAGTAGCTGTCAGCCATACGCAGGGCCGCTGGTTGAAAGATCGCAATCTGGTCGATGAATTCGCGGTGCGTGTCATTCCTTCGTCCGTCGATCTGAGCGCTTTTCTGGCGTTGCCGCCAGCCTCCGGACGGGTCCGTGTGTTGGGTGCAATTGGACGTTTAGACCACCAGAAGGGCTTCGATACACTGATCAAGGCCTTTGTAACGTGCGGTGGGACGGACCTCCGTTTGAAAATATTCGGTGATGGCCCTGAACGTGACAATCTGAGGGCGATGGCTGCGGGCGATACCCGCATTCAGTTCATGGGCTACTCTATGGACCCGGTTGCGGCAATGGCTTCTGTTGATGCAATCGTGATGCCGTCAAGATGGGAAGCCTACGGCCTTGTCGCGCTTGAGGCGCGTGCCGCAGGGCGGCCGGTTCTTGTGGCGAATGTCGACGGCCTGAACGATCACATCGCGAATGGCGCAATTGGCGTCAACGGCGAGTCTGTGACCTTGTGGGCAAGGGCGATCGCTGCCCTGACTGGCGGTCAGGGACGTAGGCAGATTGCGCAACCCGCGCAGGATTGCCGGGAAAATTCATTTCACGATGCCTGGGCGGAACTGATCAGCGAATTGCAAGTGCCGCTGGCAAAAGCGTCCTGAGCTGGCCGGTCTCCGACCTATCCGACAGGGTGGAGTCCGACCCGTTATGGACCGGTGGCTGGCCTTTAGAGGCAATGAATTCGAACCGCGAATGTAATATTCAGTCCTCAACCAAAATCGAAATACCAGTGGGAAAGAGGACACCAGTCCATGTCTAGCGGCCTGAAAATTCAACTCAGCACGTTTTCGCGTAACCTGATTGCTTACGGATTGTCCGAGGTTACGGCCAAGGCGTCCCGACTGCTGGTTGTTGTCGCAATCGCCCGCTCCATGAATGCGGCGGAGATCGGAATTGCGGCGGCGGCGCTGGCGGGCGGGGATATACTGAAATCCTTCACCGAGACCGGCGTCAACCAACGGATCATGTCTGCACCAAACGATCGGCTCGAAGCGACGGCGGCAACCGCATCCCGAATTTTCTGGATCTGGACGCTTGGCTTGTTCGGTGTCCAGAACGCGATCGCCGCGTTCATCTATCAAACAGGCGGCTCGGTGCCTCTTGCGGCGATGCTGTCGCTCCTTTCACTGGAATATCTCTTTATGCCCGCCGGTCTCGTTCAGGCGGCGCTGGCGATGCGCGCGGGCAAGCTGCGCCAAACCGCGATGATTTCGGCCGGTCAGATATCAGGCGCGAACATTGTCACTGCAATCCTGGCTATTTTCTGGCCAGGGCCTCTTGCCCTTGTATTGCCACGCATCATCGCCGCGCCTTTCTGGCTGGTTGCCATGCGCCGCCTTCATCCTTGGCAGCGCGACAGGCAAGCCGGTTTCGCACCCCTGAAGCCATTCCTGAAATTCGGTTGCAATGTTCTGGGTATCGAATTGCTGAAAGCCGTGCGCCTGCACGCCGACAAGCTGATTATCGGGGCTGTCGCCGGTGCAGAGGTGCTGGGTCAGTATTTCATGGCGTTCAATGCCGGACTCAGCATTGCGACTTCGTTTTCGGCAGCCTTTTCCGTTGTGTTGTTCCCCCATCTCGCGACAGCTTCCGACCGTAATGCCGTCCTGCAACAGGCAGTTGTCACATCTCTGCTGATTATGGGGCCGATTATTCTGCTTCAGGCAGTGCTGGCGCCGGTCTATGTTCCGGTTCTTTTCGGGGCTCAGTGGGAGCACCTGGGCGGCGTTGTATCAATCCTTTGCCTTGCCGCCATACCTGCGATCCTGTGGTCGTCCGCGGCAGGATGGTTGCGCGCACATGACCAGTCTGGGCAGGAACTCAAGATAACCTTCGCAACAACCGCACTTCTTGCCGCCAGCACATTTATTCTGGCCGATGACGGCCTGATCGCCCTGTCGATGGGATATCTGGCGGCGTCTGTCCTGACCCAGGTCGGGGGCAGCCTTCCGGTGCTGGCAAAGGCGCTTCCCTCAAGACGGATTCAGGTGGCCTGAGAATGTGCAAATTTTCCATCATAATTCCAGCCTTAAATGCCGGCACCACGATTGCCGAGACGATCGAGAGTATTCTTTTGCAGAACTTTCGAGACTGGGAGGCGATCATTGTCGATGACGGGTCTACCGACGCGACATGGCAGATTGCCGCTTCCTTTGACGATCCGCGGATCAGGGTGATCCGGAATCCCGGCAAGGGCCCGAGCGATGCGCGCAATTTCGCGGCGCTAAACGTGGCCAAGGGCGAAGCTATCGCCTTTTGCGATGCCGACGATATCTGGCACCGGAACAAGCTTGCCCGCACCCACGCTGTTTTTCAGGACCCGTCGGTCGATGCCGTTTATGCACAGATCGGATTTTTCCGCGAAACACCGTCGGATTGCTCGGTCATTTCCACGACACGTCGTGCTCCGCTGACAATTGATGACCTGCTGGGCGAGAACCCCGTTTGCACAATGTCTAACCTTGCGATCCGAACGTCGAGCATGCGGGCTTCGGGCGGGTTTGACCGGAATCTGGTACATAACGAGGATCTTGAATGGCTGGTGCGTCTAGTCGGTGGCGGGTGCAGGATTTCGGGCATTGCGGAGACCCTTGTCTGGTATCGCACCAACCCGAACGGACTGTCCGCCGATTTGGCAAAAATGCGGGTCGGCAGAAACGCTGTTCTCACGACGGCGAAACGCTACGGTGTTGTTTCCAAATCCAGAAACGAAGCGATATACGCCCGCTATCTGGCTCGACGCGCCCTGCGTCTGGATATGCCCTCCAGCGCGTTGCGGTTTTCCGTCGAAGGCGTTTGCCGAAGCCCTGCGGGCTTCTTTTCGCCTCTGAACCGCGGATTGTTGACGGCCATCGGCTCCGTGGTTTCGAACGTAATGCCCCAAAGAATGCGCCGTCACTTATTTGCCCGGTAATCTAGGTTCTTGAACATGCGCCATGAATGTGACCTCAAGTCCGCTGTAAATACCGGAAAGACGAGTCTGGTTCTGGAGGGTATCGCGTCTGAGCAGGGCGCAGGGTCGGGGTGTGGTCCGGATTTCATCATCGTCGGTTGCCCGAACGCAGGCGCCAAAACGCTCTGAAGCTGGCTTTCAAAATATCCTGACGTGTTCATGCCGTCAACGAAAGAGCCGAGGTGCTTCACGCGTCAATTCGGTGATCCGCATCCGCGCAACGGGCTTTTCGATCCGAAATAATATGTCGGCGTCGTCATAGAGCCAGCCTCCTATCAGCAGTTTTTTCAGCGCGAACAACCGGTTGCGCGGCGAGGGTTCACCCGCTTAGCCTATTGACCTTAAGTCGCCTGGCCGGATTGCAGCCGAGTTACCGGACGTCAGAGTGATCCTGATATTGCAGAATCCGGTCAGCCGGGCCTTCTCGTAATACGCTCATCATGTGCGGGACGGGCTGAAGCCAGCCAAGAGTTTCACATCCGCGCTGGCGCAGGGGCAAGCCCGACAAGAGGCGGGCTGATCGCTTTTTCACACATATGCCAGCGGTAGCCAATATCACCCGCTGGTCTAAGCCTGCGAGGCGGTAATTCCGTCGGATCACCAGTGCGTCCTGTTTTATGAGGATCTGGAAACGGCTCTCGCTGGATCCTGCCTTCGCATCTGCCACTTTCTGGGCGTTGAAGATGCCCGGAAGCCAGAGACAGGACAGCGCTACAAGTCCGCAAACGAGACTGCGGCGACCGCCCGCAACCCCGCGCTGCGCGCCGAGGCGTCCGGGACGGGTTCAATCATAACGCGGGGCCGGTAGGCTTCTGAAGCTCGCCAAAGGCACTGGAACCGGCAAGGTGGCGAGCGGTCACTAGGTGGGCGGCAGCACCTTGTCTGACGCCAGTTCCCGAGCGTGTATGCCGAGCAAAACCAGTCCGGGCCAAATCATGTAGGCTTCGATTTCCAGATTTTCGCCCATGGAAAGCAGGACAATCGTCATCATGATGCCAAGGGGCAGGCGTCCTCGACCGGAACGCGCTGCATCGATAAGCGCGAGACCCAGTTGCCAGACCAGCGGTACGAGAAGGGCGACAAAGCCTGTTACACCTTTTACAAACAGCAATCCGTACCAGGTGTGGTGGCTGCCGATCGGCATGAATTCCACGAGATGCGATCCCGGCTCCACCCTGCCATGCCCGAACCAGAAAGCTTCCCCCTGCCAGCGTTCACTCGCGATGCGTTGCAGGGTTTCCCGGACGCGCGTGCTGTCTGCGCGCGCACCCTTGAAGCCGCGTATGGCGTCCTCGATCAGGCGCAGAGCATGGGGGCCGAATATGGCCAGCGACGCGGTGAGCGCGGCGACCGTGTGCCATGCCCAGCCCCGCAGGATCAGCGGTAGCATTCGAGGACCGATTGTGCAGGCGACCAGTCCCACCAGCCCCATACGAGACTTTGAGGCGAGGATCATCAAAAGCCCGCCTATAACGCCGGCAAGCATCCATTTGCGGTCTTTTTCCTCTAGTGCGAACAGGACCATGATGACGCCCAGCAGGGCCGCGAAGGGCGACCATGGAGCATAGAACTGCCACCGCGGAGTCCATGTTGCCGGATCGAAAGTGTACAGGAATACGGTGAAATACTCCGGCCCCGGACCGCCTATCGCCTTGAGCGGCGAAGTAAAAATGCGCTCGGGCAGGCCGATGTAGGGTGCTACGAGCAACAAAGGCGCGAGTGACAGGGTCCAAAGACCGATGACGCATTGTCCGCGAACAAGAACATTGCGCCGGATCGGCAGGATGGCGCCGGCTAGCGGAAACAGTGCCAGCAAAGCCCATCCCTTGGCCCAGCCGATCGAGGACTTGATGATCTGCTTCATTCCGAGATCCCATTCGAGATGTCCAATCCACAGAGCGACCAGCATGACGAACATTCCAGCGAACCAGGCATAAACCACTGGCGGAACCCGACCTGTCGCTTGCAGGTCCTTGCGGATCGCGGGGCCGAGGTAAAGGCTCAGTACAGCGAGCCCGCCCAACAGCCAGCCCAGAACCGGGCCGACCACGTATAGCGCTCCCAGAAAATACAGCGGCCATGTCCAGGTCAGCGCCCTATAGATCATAGCTTCGGCTGGATTGGCCGTTTGGAAGCGTGTCATGCGCCACTATCCGGCTTCAGGTTGAGGATCCGCCTGATCAGCGGCCGTCTTACCCAGCCAAGCGCGAGCCCCATCAGCAACATCATGGTCGCGGCGGCTCCTGCAGCTATGGCCAGTTTGCGCCGAGGCGAGCTGGGATCCTTGGGAAGGGTCGGGTTTTCAAGAACCTGAACCAGCGGGTAGGATGCGTAAACGTCCGCCTTTGTTGTCTGGGTCCGCGCGATCGCTGACGCGAAGACTGCTTCGGCCACCGAGAAATCGCGCTGGAGGTCTTCCAGCTTAGCGACATCCGCAGCAAGTTTGTAGAGGCGGTCCGTCTCCGCCAGTAGCTGTTGATTCAGGGTCGCGTATTCGATTTTGAGCCCCGAAAGCTCTGCATTCATCCTGACCAGTTCGGCCAGCAGTTCCGCGCGCGCACCGGCAGGAGCCAGATCGAGTTGTGCAATGGTAGCGGCGTCCAGACCTGTTGCGAGGGCAGCCTGGGTTGCCGCCGCGCTGCGCGATGTTTCATAAGCCGCGCGGGCCTGAACAACGCTCGGGTGCTGTTCTCCGTATTCGGCGCGGGTTTCAGCCAGACGGGTTGCATCATTCGACATCTGGGCAACGATCGCCGTATATTCGCTGTCGGCGTAGAGTTTCAGGGTTTTGGCGGCCAGATCGGCGGACAGGCCCAATGTGGCTTCCAGAGAGCGGACCGCTTCCAGTTTGTTCTGATAGGTTCCAGCCAGATCGCGCGCTTTGGCTCCCATCTTGTCCTTGTCGGCGACGAAGTTGCGATACTGGTCGACCGAGATCAGGCCTGTCTTGTCCTGCAGACTCGAAATCTCCGCGCGCGTGGTCGCTACCGAATTGCGGTATTCGTCAAGTGCGTTGGAGCCGCTGTCCGCGCGCATGTACTGTTCATCCGCGCGCAGCGAATCCAGTTCCGTGAAAAACGACGCCAGCAGGGCGTCGCCTTTCGACTGGGCATCTATCGGGCTTTCACCCGTTATTTCCAGATGGATCAAGCTCGTCTGGTCAACCAACTGGATGCGGGGCGAGCCGAAATCATTCTTGCTGATACCCAGAGTCTGGGCCGCCGCCGCCAATATGCGATCGGCGCCGATCAGCCGCTTGTAGGTTTCCGTCGGGCTGACAGACTGGTTCGAAAATGCCGAACTGGCCGAGGAAGACGCTTGGCCGATATTGTTCAGGTTTACAGAGGCATTGGCGCCCGATCCGGGGAGTATCAGTGATATTTGCGAGCTGTAGCGCAGCGGCGCGGTTTTCAGATAGCCGACGATCGGGGCCCAGATCACGGTTGCACCCAGCAATGTGATCGCAACATATCGCGGAAGGCGTCCGGCATCTTCCAGACGGCCACCCGCCAGAATCCGCTTGATCGTGATCTCGCGCAGGGGACGCCGGAAAATGGCGTAAGGAATCCTGTGCTTCGCGGAGCTATCTCCGGGTATCTGGTGGTCTACGGTCTGTTGGCTGGTCACGGGCAATCTCCTTCGCCCGTGACATTATAATAATGCCGCTCCACATGCTCCCTCGCTGCGGGGTAGAGGAGGGGGCATTTTGTATTATTACCTATCCGAAAGGCTAGTTCAGAACAGGCCTGCTTCGCGTGCAATCAGTGCCGCCTGTGTGCGGTTGCTCGCCCCGATCTTGCGATACAACGTTTTGACGTGCAGCTTGACTGTCGGTTCGCGCAAGTCCAGATCGCGCGCGATCTCTTTGTTGGACTTTCCTTCGGTCAGTCCTTTAAGAACTTGCAGCTCGCGCTGTGATAAGCCCTCGGCCAAAGCGTTGGGTTCGCGTGCCTCGACCGCTGTCATGAAGTCGATCGGCGCATATTGTTCGCCCATGGCCATGAACCGGACCGCGTTCACCAGCGACTTGGCGGGAAGGGTCTTTGGAACAAATCCTGCGGCGCCTGATTCCAGCGCCTTTTCGGCGATTTCCCGCGTGGCTTCGCCGGAAATCAGGGCGACACGCTGACCGCCGTTCAGTTTCAAGGCAATCTCCAGACCGGAAAGTCCGTTCATGCCAGGCATGTTGAAGTCTAGAAGCACGAGGTCATAAGCCTCATTATGCTCGATCTGCTTCCTGGCATCGGTAAAGTTGGCCGCAGTCGTGATTTCGAATCCGCCAGCGGCTTCAAGAAACATAACCAGCGTGTCTCTCAGCAGATCGTGGTCGTCGGCAATCAATATTCTCATGAACTTTCCCGGTAAGAATTTCGACAACTATTGTTCTAAATCGGATCGGGAACAAGGGAAAAGGCACCGCATTAGGCTATTGCCGCTATCTGTCCGGATAGTTTCCGATGCCATTGGAAGATATTGCGATCACAATTATCCTGTTCTTGATCAAATGCGCCACGGACCTGTCCTCTCGCCCAGTTGAGCAAAACCTTGCCAGGCCTCATTCTCAGACCAATCGAAATGCAAACTGGATTTGAAGCCATGAAACATACAGCACAGTCATACTTCTCGTTGTCGAGCCCAGCAGAGGCTAACCTTGAGAAAAACCCACTGGAAACAATTCCGGTCATGGGGCAGGAAGTCGTGAATGCGACTGCCGATCAGGTGATCGCCGCCGTATTGTCTTATGGTCGCCGCCGGGTGTTCTTTCTGAATGCACATTGCTGCAACCTTATGGTCAAGAACCCGCACTACGCTGTTGCATTGGCCAAAGCAGATATGGTGCTGCCGGACGGTATCGGTGTCGAGATGGCCGCACGCATGACCGGAAAACGGTTCAAGGCAAACCTGAACGGGACCGATTTCGTTCCTGCGCTTGCCAAGGCGGCCGCACTCCAGGGCAAGTCAGTATTCCTGTTCGGTGGCCGGCCGGGAACTGCGCTGGCCGCCGCCGCAAAACTGTCGGAGATAGCGCCGGGACTGCGGATTGCAGGAACGCGTGACGGATTTGCAGATGCCGCTGACCCAGAAGCCGCGATCGCGGATATCAACGGTTCGAATGCCGATATCCTGCTTGTGGCGCTGGGTGTGCCGATGCAAGAGTTGTGGCTGACAAAATATGCAGACCGTTTGAAGCCAAGTCTTGCCATGGGCGTCGGAGCCTGTTTCGATTTTCTGGCAGGTAATGTGAGCCGCGCACCCGAACTCGTTCGCAACCTCAAGCTGGAATGGACCTGGCGTCTGGCGATGGAGCCGCGCCGTATGGTGGGCCGGTATCTGGTCGGCAACTGCACCTTCATGGCGCGCGCCGCAAAGTCCGCTCTGGGTCAAGTTCCGGCGCTGGCCGTTGAAAAACGTATTCTCGACATCGCAATTGCTGGCTCTGCCCTGCTGGCGCTGTCGCCAATGCTCGGTGCTGTGATGCTGGCAATCCGCCTGGACAGTCGCGGGCCGGTATTCTTCCGCCAGACACGCGTCGGAAAGAACGGCGAGCACTTTGGCGTATACAAATTCCGGTCGATGCACATCGACGCCGAACAGCGCCGCGCGGAACTGCTGAAGACATCGGACCGCGAAGGCGTCTGCTTCAAGTCGAAAAACGATCCCCGCGTAACCCGTGTCGGGCGCTTGCTGAGACGGTATTCGATCGACGAGCTGCCCCAAATTCTAAATGTCCTGCGCGGTGAAATGTCGATCGTCGGTCCGCGTCCCGCACTCCCCGAAGAAGTCGCCAAATATCCGGCCCGTGCGCTGGGCCGTCTTTCGGTCAAACCTGGGATCACAGGTATCTGGCAGGTTTCCGGCCGTGCCGACGTCGGTTTCGACAAGATGATCGACATGGATCTGGCTTATACCCGGTCGCGCTCCGTTCTGCTCGATCTGGTTCTTATCGCTCTTACTTTCCGCGCGGTCGTTTCCGGCCGTGGCGCTTACTAACTCTCTCGAAGCCTCGAAAGGAAAAAATTATGACACATGTTCGCAAAGCAGTATTCCCGGTTGCAGGCCTTGGAACGCGTTTCCTGCCGGCTACCAAGTCGGTGCCGAAAGAAATGTTGCCTTTGGTCGACCGCCCGCTCATCCAATACGCGGTCGACGAGGCCCGTGCGGCCGGCATCGAAGAGTTCATTTTCGTCACGGCAGCGGGGAAGGGTGCTCTCGAGGACTATTTTGACACGGCAGCGGCGCTGGAGCGCAGTTTGGCCGACTCCGGCAAGAAAGAGGCGCTCGCCGCCTTGGGCGCAACCAGAATGCCTGAAGGCGCCCTGACCTTCCTGCGCCAGAACCAGCCACGCGGGCTCGGCCATGCCGTCCGACTGGCGCGACGCCTTGTCGGCGACGAGCCTTTTGCGGTCTTGCTGCCCGATGATGTGATCCGTGGCGCCGAACCGGCGCTTGCCCAGATGGTGGCCGCGCATGCCCGCACAGGCGGACATATGGTTGCAACGATGGAGGTGCCACTGAACAAGACCGCTTCCTACGGTGTGCTTGATGTGTCCTCCGAAAACGGTCGGATCGCGCGTGCACGCGGCCTCGTCGAAAAACCACGTCCCGAGGTCGCTCCGTCGACACGGGCGATAATCGGGCGGTATATCCTTCAGCCTTCGATTTTTGATAAACTCGACATGCTTGGCCCAGGTGCGGGCGGAGAACTGCAATTAACCGACGCGATCAACGCCGATGTCGAGGCGACAGGCGTAACGGGTTTCAGTTTCGCTGGCGAGCGGTTCGATTGCGGCTCCATTCAGGGCTTCGTACAGGCCACCGCAGCATTTGCAATGGACCGGTTGGAACTGCGGGACGAATTTCAGGCGTTTATTGCCGGACGCAGTGAAATCCATCGCGTTGCGGCCTGATAAAGCTTTTTCGGAACACCGATCACCTATCCGAACGGATAGGTGATCGGTACTTTGTGGTTAGTGAATATATGGCAATTTTGTGGCATAGGGTGCTTGAACCAGCGAGGTAGCACAGATGTTTAGCCTTATCAGATGCAAAGTTTTTGCCGCCCTCGGAATTGCACTTCTGTCCATAGCCGGTGTCCAGACCCTTGCCGGAAAAGCAGCCGCCTCTGGTGGCGATGTCCTCCTGACGGTCTCGGGGCAGATCAACCCCGCAAATGGTGCGGATGTAGCTACCTTCGATATCTCGCAACTGCGTCAATTAGATCCGGTTACCTTTACCACGACTACAATCTGGACAGAGGGTGCCCAGACATTCACAGGTGTTCCGCTGAAAACACTATTAGAGTCTTTGGGCGTGAAAAGCGGAACTTTGCGGGCGCTTGCAGCCAACGACTACTCCGTGGACATTCCGGTAGCCGATGCGCTCAAGGACGGTCCGATCGTCGCCTACGAGCGAAACGGTAAAGCAATGCCGCTACGGGACAAGGGGCCTTTGTGGATAGTCTATCCATTTGATGAGAGTGCCGGTTTCAGAACAGAGGTGGTCTATTCGCGCAGCATATGGCAACTCGACAGGTTCGAGGTTGTTGACTAAAGCTGAGGGCATTACCCTTGGGCTTAAATCACCTTCAGCAGATGGAATAGAAGTATGGAGCCAGCGCGAGCGAGTATACGGCGGACAGGTCTGGTCGTCCTAGTTGTCGTTGTCCTGATCTCGCTGGCGACAACGGCATTCTTGTTCCTCGAGATGGCTTCAGAAATCGGACAGCTTAAGTCCGCCAGATCAGACAATGTTCAGTGGACCCTGTCACAAGTTGAGGTCGAGTTTCTGGAATTTAAGTCGGCGCTGGATGTGGCGGTAGAGGCCGACGAGATTAATCCGGACGACATACGTACAGAGTTCGACATATTTTTCAGCCGCATCGCCACGGTTTCTTCCGGTTCAGCATACGCTGGGTTAAAGCAGATCAAGCCTTTTACGGATTCTCTGACTATCGTCAGGACATTCCTCGACGATGCGCTTCCCTACATGGACGGAAATGACGCTGAGCTGGCGGAGGTTTTGCAAGACCTGCATGAACAGGCTGACGCATTGCGGGGCCATGTAAGGGTTCTTTCCAGTTCCGGTTTGTCCTATTTCGCAGAGCTGTCGGATGATCAGCGGACGGAAATCGCCAATACGCTCAGCCGCCTCGCTGGCATTACGGCGGCTCTGGTTATATTGCTTGTCGTGGTCGCGCTTTACTCGAATGCGCTCGACAAACAGAATACGCGGCGCAGGCGCGACGCATCGCAGACGGCTTTGCGCATGCAAACGGTGATGTCCACTTCGCTCGACGCGGTTATCGTGACTGATATCCAGGGCAAGATACT
>JAHEFH010000188.1 GCA_024640245.1 Paracoccaceae bacterium
ACCCGCCGCCCAAAGGAGCATCCGACCTGCTGGGACTGGAAGTATCCGGAGAGATCGTCACCATCGGCAGCGATGTTTCCGGCTGGTCGGTCGGCGATCATGTCTGCGCGCTGACTAACGGGGGTGGCTATGCCGAATACGTGGCGGTTGATGCAACACATTGCCTTCCTATTCCCGAAAATATCTCCGAGGTCGATGCGGCCGGCCTGTGCGAAACCTATTTCACGGTCTGGAGCAACCTGTTTTACGGCCAGGACATCAAGCCGGGCAGCCTGCTGCTGGTTCATGGCGGCGCCGGCGGCATCGGATCGACCGCGATCCAGTTGGGCACGCAGCTTGGCATGCGGGTCTACACCACGTGCGCGAATGCAAACGATTGTAAATACGTCGAAAGCCTGGGCGCCGAACGCGCGATCAACTACAACGAAGAGGACTTTGTCGAGGTTGTCAGAGAGGCCGGCGGCGCAGACCTGATACTGGATATCATCGGCGGCGACTACATCGCCCGCAACATCAAGGCCGCAAGCCCCGATGCTCGCATTGTACAACTTGCATTCAATGCAGGGTCAAAGGTCGAGATCAACATGATGCCGATCATGTTGAAGCGGCTCGTCTACACGGGCTCGACGCTGCGGTCCCGCCCGGAGGATTTCAAAAGCGCGGTTGCCCGTGACCTGCGCGAAAAGGTATGGCCGCTGTTCGCACAGAAAAAGCTGAGCGCCCAAACCCATAAAGTGTTTCCGTTCGAGCAGGCCGCAGAGGCCCATACTATGATGGAGAAAGCAGCCCACCGCGGCAAGATACTGCTTTCTCCGAAGTAAA
Organism: Paracoccaceae bacterium; assembly: GCA_024640245.1. Taxonomy (GTDB): domain Bacteria; phylum Pseudomonadota; class Alphaproteobacteria; order Rhodobacterales; family Rhodobacteraceae; genus Amylibacter. The sequence goes on from JAHEFH010000188.1 coordinate 823, forward strand.
ACGGAGCCTCGCTTTACGCGCGCTTGACCGCTTGGGCCAGAACATCCTCGCCGACGTGTTCTTCGTATTGCGCGAAGTTATCGCAGAACATGCCTACAAGCTTTTTGGCACCGGCATCATAGGCGGCTTTGTCCGCCCAGGTGCTGCGCGGATCTAGCAATCCGGCATCGACGCCCGGAACCGAAACCGGAACCTCGAAGCCGAAGTTGTCGTCCTTGCGGAATTTGCTGTCGTTCAGCGACCCGTCAAGCGCCGCGGTCAACAGTGCGCGGGTTGCCTTGATCGGCATCCGCGATCCGGTTCCGAAGGCACCGCCTGTCCAACCGGAATTCACCAGCCAGCATTTCGCACCGTTCGCCGCGATCTTGTCGCGCAAGAGCGCCCCGTAGACTTCAGGTCTGCGCGGCATGAACGGTGCGCCGAAACAGGTTGAAAACGTCGGCTGCGGCTCGGTCACGCCCAGTTCGGTTCCTGCGACTTTCGAGGTGAAGCCGGACAGGAAGTGATACATTGCCTGCGCTGGCGTCAGGCGCGCGATCGGAGGCAGGACGCCGAAGGCGTCGCAAGTCAGCATTATGATGTTTTTCGGCTGGCCGCCGATACCGGTCTCGGACGCGTTCGAGATAAAATGCATCGGATAGGCACACCGCATGTTCGCGGAAATGCTGTCATCTTCAAAATCGAGGTCCCTGGTATACGGGTCGTAGACCATGTTCTCGATCACCGTGCTGAAGCGGGACGTCGTGGCGAATATTTCCGGCTCCGCTTCCGCGTTCAGATGGATCGTCTTGGCGTAGCAGCCGCCCTCGAAATTGAACGTCGAGTTTTCCGACCAGCCGTGCTCGTCGTCGCCCAGCAGGATGCGGTTCGGGTCGGCGGACAGCGTAGTTTTACCTGTACCCGACAGGCCAAAGAACACAGCAGTGTCATCGGGATTTCCGATTGCATGGTTTGCCGAACAGTGCATCGGCATAACACCTTTTGGAGGCAACAGGTAGTTGAGGATCGAGAAGATGGATTTCTTGTTCTCGCCGCCGTATCCTGTTCCGCCGATCAGAACCAGCTTCTGCTCGAAGGAAACGGCAATTACAGTGCTTGACCGGCAACCGTGTTTCTCGGGATCCGCAGCAAAACCAGGGCAGTTCACAACAGTGAACTCGGGCACGAAGCTGTCCAGTTCCCGGGCTTCCGGTCGGCGCAGCATGTGTCGGATGAACAGGTTGTGCCATGCGTATTCATGTATCTGCCTGACGTTGATGCGGTGGGTCGGATCGGCACCCGCATAAAGATCCTGAACGAACACGTCACGGTCTCTGAGATAGGCGAACATATCCTTGCGCAAGGCTTCAAAACCGGACGCTTCCATTGGCTGGTTGTTTTCCCACCAGATGCTGTCCTTGACCGAAGGCTCCATGACGGTGAACTTGTCCTTGGGTGACCGCCCGGAAAACTTTCCGGTAGAAACCAGAAGCGTACCGCCCTGCCCCAACTCACCTTCGCCGCGCTCTAGCGAAGCCTGTATGAGCGCTGGCTCGAGCAAATTGTAGTGCGCGGCTTTCACACCTTTTATGCCAGAATTTTCGATCACCTGATCGGGATTGTAGCGTCCAATATTCATGATTTTACCTTTAGGTTTCGGTTCTTGAGTGGTTCAGGCTATGTTTTGCAACAACTGGTCGAGAGAGGCCTTGGCATCGCCGTAGAGCATGCGCGTGTTCTCTTTGAAAAACAGCGGGTTTTCGATACCGGAGTATCCTGTGCCCTGACCGCGTTTCGACACGATCACCGTTCCGGCTTTCCAGACTTCCAGTACCGGCATTCCCGCTATCGGACTGTTTGGGTCTTCCTGTGCCGCAGGGTTCACGATGTCGTTCGACCCGATGATCATGACGACATCCGTTTCGGGGAAATCGTCGTTAATCTCGTCCATTTCCAGCACGATGTCGTAGGGCACTTTGGCCTCGGCCAACAGCACGTTCATATGGCCCGGCAGACGCCCTGCAACCGGGTGGATACCGAAACGGACGTTCTTGCCCTTGGCCCGCAGACGGCGGGTCAATTCGCTGACCGACTGCTGCGCTTGCGCCACGGCCATGCCGTAGCCAGGCACGATGATGACCGAATTCGCTTCCTCCAGTTGCGCAGCCACCGAGGCGACATCCGTGGCGACCATCTCGCCTTCGATTTCCATGGCTGGACCCTTTTGCCCGCCAAAACCGCCAAGGATCACCGAAATGAAGCTGCGGTTCATCGCCTTGCACATGATGTAGGACAGGATCGCACCGGAAGATCCGACAAGCGCACCGGTCACGATCAGCAGGTCGTTGCCCAACAGGAAACCTGTCGCCGCCGCTGCCCAGCCCGAGTAGCTGTTCAGCATCGAGACCACCACCGGCATATCCGCCCCACCGATTGCGGCCACCAGATGCGCGCCCAGCGCGAAAGCGATGATCATCATCACGTAAAGCGTCCAGCTGCCCGCGTGGTTCATATACATGATCAGCAGGATGAAGCTGACCGCAACCGCCGCGACATTGAGTGCGTGGCGTCCCGGCAGGATGAGCGCCTTTCCGTCGATTTTACCGGCAAGTTTCCCGTAGGCCACGATGGAACCGGTAAAGGTGATAGCCCCGATGAAGACACCGAGGAATATCTCGATTTCGTGGATGACAACTTCCGCGCCGGTCAGATCGTGTCCTCCGAGAATATCGGAGTTCACGCCGATGAACACGGCAGCCAGGCCGACGAAGCTGTGCAGCGCGGCAACCAGTTGCGGCATTTCGGTCATCTCGACGCGCTTTGCGACAACCGCACCAACGACTGCGCCGATCCCCAGCAGGGGAACCAGCAATACATAGGACCATCCGCCGACACCGGGACCGAAGACCGTAGCAACGACAGCGATGGCCATACCCACGATGCCGAACCATACGGCGCGTTTGGCTTTTTCCTGGTTGCTCAAACCGCCAAGGGCGAGGATAAACAGAACCGATGCAGCGATATAGGCCGCTGTGACTAATCCGAAGCTCATTTTGTTTTCCTCACGATTTCTGGAACATTTGCAACATGCGGCGGGTGACCATGAA
>JAHEFH010000074.1 GCA_024640245.1 Paracoccaceae bacterium
GCTATGTCAGTCTCGGCGGCAACATGATCCACCAGCGACAAGGCATCGCCGAGACCGCTGCTCCGCCGGAAGCCGGCTTCCACGTCCGGATGGGGCTTCCATATCAGGAAAGCATCACGAAAATGGTAACGTGCCGCCTTGATCAGATCGCGGTTTCGCGAAATCCGCCCCGCGCCCTTCAGCACCGAGGCGTCATCCTCGACCTGCCCGACGACCAGTACCCGCTTGCGTCCGCCGGCGTCCGGTATGCTGCCGGGATTTCCGCCCAGATTATACTTAGAAAGGCCCTGCCGCACGAACCGGGATCGAAGATCGGCGGCGCGCGCCAATTCGAAATCCGGCAGATCGACTGACGCGGAGATAAGCTGTTCCAACCGGTTTGTGCGTGAAGCGTCATAGTGAACCCCGATATCATCCAGAACCAGAGACACTGGCCGGATTTTTCGCGCACCTAAGCCGACCGACCTGATGAACCCGTCTTCGACACGCCAGAGCTTCCGGCCCGACGAAGCACACAAATCTTCGATTTCCTCGGCTTCCTGAGACGCCCAGACCGCAACATCGCTGTCCAGCGCCTCGGCCCGTTCAAATGCCGCCTTCTGCGCCTTTGCAAAAATTACTGGCCGCCCGACCCGACCAAGATACTTGGAAATAAAACTATTTTTCCAATAGCTTATTCCAGAAAAAATCAGGCCTCTTCGGGTTGTTGACCAGTGCCGCGACTGGGCCGACAGAATGTCCAGAACGCGGCTCACACTGGTCAGGCAATCACGAAAAGGATCATACCAAAGCGGATATTTCAAATAGGCGGCAGCAAAGATTTGTTCGGGGCTTCGGTGGCCTTTTTGCACCTCTGAAGGATGGCGGTCATCGCTCAGCCCCCAACCCGCGTAGAACGGACGACCGAAAACCACAGGACGATGTCCGGCAAAAATCGCTTCCAATCCTGTTTGGGAAGTAACGCAATAAACCGCATCCGCCCGCTCGAACAAGACCCAGGGATTGGTCCGGCGCGACCAATAGACAATACGTTTGGCAGTCGCCGCCGAGGCGAGAAATCCCGTCCGCTTGCCGGCAATGGTCTCCGGATGCGCCTTGATCAGAACGGTCTTGCCAGGGTTTTCCCGCTGCGCGGTCGCCAGCATTTTTCGGAAGTCAGCTTCTGTCGCACCGCCGAGTGCGATCGAGGCATCTTTCGACGCCTGATCCACTACCAACACGAAGTGTTTGGGAAGTCCGGACAAATCGTCATTGAAAGTGTTGTACTTGCTCAAACGGAGATAACGCATCTTGGCAAGTTGGAGCCGCGCCTCGCCCATAACTGTTTCGTCGAAACTGTCGGACTGATCGATCAGATCGAACAAGTCACTCGGGCCGCTTGCATCAAAGGATATTCCCTGGCGGTCTGCGACAATTCCCAATCCTGGTTCACCTTCACGTCCCGTACACACGGACCGCAAGAAAGCATCCTCGATCGTTACAAGCGGCAAGCCCTTGGCCTTTGCTATCCGAATACCGCGCAATGCACTGAGTTTGCGCCCCCAGACGCCAATACTGCCGCCGGGCTTCGGAAATCCGGGTGCGACACGCCAACCTGCCAGCCGCAGAATCCGCTTCGGTCTGCGCTGAAACCACAACCCGATGCTGTACATGAACATGCGCATTGCAGTTCTGTCAGATTTTGAAGATCGAAATTCAGTCAAATTGGACACCGGACCTAATTGCTGCTGCCTGTGGCAAACTCTCCGATTGATCCTGCCGCCGAAGTTGTTGTTAGTAAAGCGCTTAAGACACGGGAAAATTGCGCGTATGGCGCTTCGGACACGTAAATCGTGTCCCCATCATGGATTTGGAAGTCTCGAGCCAAAAACAATCCGTTAGGCGCAGTCAGGTTCAGGACATAAACCATCCGCTGATCTCGGGTGTAAGGCCCGGCTCCGGAAACCGCGGCAGCCACATCCGGAGATTCGCTTCGCAACACAAAAACGCCGGTCGGATCGGCGGTGTTCGGGTTAAGGCCGCGGGCATGAGCCACAGCTTCGAGTGCGCTGAGTTTCGGCTTCGGAAATTCGACGAGACCCTGCGCGCGAAAAGCGCCCAGCAGACTGAAGCGCCGCCGGTCTTCCTGCACGATGACGCGGTCGCCGTCGCGCAGATAGATATCCTCGGCCAAACCCTCGTTCAGATCGCTCAGCCAGACAGTTCCACGTTGGTTGCCTCGGACAACCGTTATCTCGGTTACGGTTGGCGCAGTACGCACACCTCCGGACCGGGCGATCATCTCGCTCAGATGGGCGGTTGACTGAGCGATTGGAAAGATGCCCTGGGCATTCGTTCCGATAATCGAGATTGTTGCCCCATCGCCCGGTTCCCGAACAACCGTGACCTGGGGATTTGGTGTCTGCAAGGACAGCTGGTCGGATATACGCTTGCGCAGGGTACTGACCTGCAATCCCGCCGTCGCCATTGTCCCTGCAAAGGGGACGAAAATGTTGCCGGACTGATCGACGACAATCGGCCCGATCACAGCCGGAACGCCGCCTGCGCCAAACAGTCCGTTCTGCACATTTTCGAAGACGGTCACCGTCAGGCGGTCTCCAGGGCGAACGCGGTCGGTCTGAAACGCACTCTTTGCGAAGGCCGGGCCGAAACCCGTCTCGGGCGTATCCGGCGCCAGCGCCAGAATCCGGTCGTCAACCTCTACCACAATGGCGGGCACCGGAGCAGATGCGGCAGCCCTGACAATGTCCCCCTTGTTCGGGCCAACGCTTGGCAGTCCGCAGGCGGACAGACCGAAGGCCAGAACCAGACCGGTTACCGAGTTGAAACCCGCATTGGCGACCCTGCGCATTGGCGACCCTTTTCGTAAGACTTCGACGGACACCATTAACCTTTTTTGTTAATGTCGGATTAACGTGTATTAAGGGGCCGTCAGGACCGGAGTTTACGAAGCTGTGAGCAATTTTCGTCGTTATTCCCTTGCTCCTCCGAGGCGCAGAATATAGGTGCATTACCTGATCAAACGGGACCAAAACATGTTTACGGGCATCATCACGGATATCGGAGAAATCGCGGAAATTGAGCAGCGCGGCGACCTGCGGGCACGCATCCTGTGCCATTATGACCGCGACACCATCGACATCGGCGCCTCCATCGCCTGCAACGGCGCCTGCCTGACGGTTATCAAGACCGGCTATCTGGGCGGGCAGACATGGTTCGATGTGGAAATCTCTGCTGAATCCGTGGCCAAAACCAATATCGGCTCCACTTGGAAACCCGGCGCACGGCTTAATCTGGAACGCGCACTGAAGATCGGGGACGAGTTGGGTGGACATATCGTTTCGGGTCATGTTGATGGCATCGCGACCGTCACGGGTATCGAGGACGACGGTGACAGCACCCGCGTGACTTTCGACACCAGCCCGGATCTGGCGCGGTTCATCGCTCCGAAAGGCTCCGTGACACTGAACGGCACGTCTCTGACGGTGAACGGCGTTGATGGAACAAAATTCGATGTTAACCTGATCCCGCATACCAAGACCGTGACAACCTGGGGCACTGTTGCCCTCGGCCACAGGATCAATCTGGAGATTGACATGCTTGCCCGATATGTCGCCAGATTGTCCGAATTTTCAGGGAGTTCCGGTACATGACCAAAAAGAACGAATTTCAGGACGATATTGCGACACCGGAAGCGATCATCGAGGATGCCCGGAACGGCCGCATGTTCATTCTGGTTGATCACGAGGATCGCGAGAACGAAGGCGATCTGGTCGTTCCGGCCCAGATGGCAACACCCGATGCAATCAACTTCATGGCCACCCACGGGCGCGGCCTTATCTGTCTGGCTTTGACCAACGAGCGCCTGGATGCTCTCGGCCTGCCGATGATGGCTTCCTCGAACTCATCGCGCCACGAAACCGCCTTTACAGTATCCATCGAAGCCCGCGAAGGCGTGACGACAGGTATATCCGTGCACGACCGCGCCCATACTATTGCCGTTGCGATCGACAGCCGATCCAGCGCAGCGGATATCGCGACACCCGGTCACGTATTTCCACTGCGAGCCCGAAACGGTGGCGTTCTGGACCGCGCCGGCCATACCGAGGCCGCTGTCGACATCTCACGGCTCGCAGGTCTGAACCCGTCCGGCGTGATCTGCGAGATCATGAACGATGACGGCACAATGGCGCGCCTGCCCGATCTGGTTGTTTTCGCGCGGAAACACGGTCTGAAAATCGGAACGATTTCCGACCTGATCGCCTATCGCCGCCGCTATGACAATCTGATCCGCATTGACAGAACAGAGGTTGTAAATTCCGATGTCGGCGGCGATTGGGACCTGAGGGTTTTTGTCGACCAGACGACCGGCGTGGAACATCTGGCCTTGTCAATGGGCGATGTTTCTGACGGCAAGCCGGTACTGGTACGCATGCACGCAGTTAACATCATGAACGATATTCTAGCGTTGACTCCGGGCCGTACCGGTCTGGTTCACGGCGCAATGAAAACAATTGCGGATGCCGGCCGTGGCGTTCTGGTACTGTTTCGCGACGTATCGCCGAGCGTGGATACAGCGGACGTGCGTGCGCCCGAGGAGCTGCGATCTTATGGGTTGGGAGCGCACATCATGGACGCTCTTGGAATTTCCGAGGTTATCCTGCTGTCGAACTCTCCAACACCGCGTCTCGTCGGGCTGGAAGGCTACAAACTGTCGATCGTCGGCACGCAACCGATTGCAAAGGTCTGAACCATGGTCGCATCCGAACACCACCACCACTTGCCGCTGCCGTCGTTCGAGGATAAGGCTCCGCATCTGCTGATTGTCGTGGCACCTTACTATAAGGATATCGCCGACGATCTGGTGGCTGGCGCACAGGCGTCGATCAAGGCCGCCGGCGCCACATGCGATACCGTGGAGGTTCCGGGAGCCTTGGAAATCCCGACCGCAATCCGGCTGGCTCGGGCCGCGGACAAATACGACGGCTACGTTGCGCTCGGTTGCGTGATCCGGGGCGAGACCACACATTACGATACCGTTTGCAACGACAGCTCCCGCGCCCTGACCCTGTTGGGGCTGGACGGATTTTGCATCGGCAACGGCATCCTGACAGTAGAGAACCGCAAACAGGCGGAGGTACGCGCGGAACCGGACGGCCAGAACAAGGGCGGCGGCGCAGCAGAAGCGGCATTGCACCTGATTGCCCTTTTCCGCCGTTTTACCAACCGGACCAAAGGCATAGGCTTCAAACCCAAATCGGAACATATCATCATCGCCGGTGATAGTGGAGACAGTGAAACATCATGAGTGCAACATCAAAACGCCAGATGAAGTCCGTGGCCCGACTCTATGCCGTGCAGGCGCTGTTCCAGATGGAGGCGTCCGACGCGTCGATGGAAGACGTCCGCGAGGAGTTCCTGACCCACCGCTTCGGCGCCGTGATGGAAGAGGGCGAATATGCCGAGGGTAATGTTGACCTGTTCGACACGATCCTCAAGACCGCAGTCACCCAGCAGGCTAAAATCGACCAGTTGACGCATCGTGGGCTGGTGGCGAAATGGCCGATCGCGCGTATCGACCCGACGTTACGCGCACTTTTCCGGGCGGCCGGCGCAGAGCTGATCGGCAAGGACACGCCACCCAAGGTCGCGATCAATGAATATGTTGACGTGGCCAAGGCTTTCTTTCCGGATGGAAAAGAAGCCAAATTTGTCAATGCCGTGCTCGACCACATGGCGCGTGAGGCAAGTCCCGAAGCTTTCGCCTGATCCAGACACGCCGGACGGCGTGCAATCGCCACAACGGCGGGGCTAATCGTTCACGAAAATATTCCTTCGCTTCCCGGAAGTTTGGCCTAGAGTCATATCATGGGAAAATTTTTGCTAAGCTTGAGTCTTCTGTTCGCGTTCGCGGCCTCGGCTGCGGCAGTTCCCATGAATTATGCATTCGATCATTCGGACAGCGACGTAGGCTTTACCTATGAATTCGATGGCCAGGAAATTCGTGGGAAGTTTCCCGATTTTTCCGGCGAACTGGTCATAGATTTCCAGAAAGTCCTGAATTCGACCGTCAAAGTAACAATCAATACCACGACTGCGCAAGGCGGCTTTGTCTTTGCTACCGGAGCGCTGAGGGGGCCGAAAGTGCTAGCCGTGGATCAATATCCAGAAATGCACTTCGTTTCCCGTTCGGCCCGGCCGGAGGGCAACGGCGCGATTGTCAGCGGTGAACTGACGGTCCGGGGTGTGACCCGCCCGGTTGAACTGGCAGTGACGGTGCTGCGGGATGAGGGTACAGACCCCAGCGAGCGGGACAACCTGATCCTGCGGGCCACGACCAGCCTGAAGCGCAGCGACTTTAATGCCGACGGATATAGCGACCTCGTGTCGGACACGCTGAATATCGATATCCGTGCGCGGATCAGGCGGGTCAAATAGATGCTGCGGAATTCCTTCGAGAAATACGGGTTGGTGGCCAAGATTTTTCACTGGGTTCTGGCGCTTTATCTGGTGGGTATGTTCATCTTCGGCAAATACCTCGCCTCCATGACCATAGGGTTTTCAAACCTTCATCTGTTCAACTGGCACAAGGCCTTTGGCCTTATAGCCCTGACACTCATTTCGTTGCGCCTCGCCTGGCGGTTTATCTCTCCGCCACCGCCAACCCTGACTGAAGGCAGCAGGGCTTGGGAACTGAAGCTTGCGCATTTTACCCACGTGGCGCTCTATGGCCTGATGCTGGGATTGCCCTTGACCGGCTGGATTGCTAGCTCCGCCGCGGGGATAGATATTTCGCTCTTCGGCTTTTTCAACGTCCCGCTGATCGCGCCACCCAGTGAGCGGACGGAGGAACTATTTTTCGACTTCCATCGCCTGCTCGGGGTCTTGTTGGCGCTCTTCGTGGCGCTGCATGTCGCGGGGGCGCTGAAACGGCATTTTGTCCTGCGCGATATGACGCTACGCCGCATGTGGTTCTGACAATAACGCACTGGAAACCGCTGATTTGCACGTGACATTGGCATCAAAAAGCGTATTTCTTGGCCGAAGTTCAAGGAAAATACATGCGCTTACTCATTTCCTTTGCCGCCCTGCTGTTGTCGGTCGTTCTGCTACAGCTCAGCTCCGGCGCAATCGCGCCTCTGGACGTTTTGTCCGGTATTCAGGCCGGATTCAGCAATTCGCAGATCGGATTGCTGGGCTCTTCGCATTTTCTGGGATTTTTCGTGGGTTGCTGGTGGACGCCGCGCCTGATTGCCGGCATCGGCTATTCGCGGGCATTTTCGGTTTTGGCGGCCTGCGGCGCCATTGCAGCAATTGCCCACCCCATGCTGATCGACCCGATCGCATGGGCCTTGATGCGGATTATGACCGGATTGTGTATCGCCGGCTGCTTTACGGTTATCGAGGCATGGCTTCAGGCGAAACTGACCAACGATCTCAGAGGGCGGGTCATGGGGTCTTACCGTGTCGTCGACATCGCCTCATCGGCCGTTGCGCAGTTGATGATCGGCTTTCTAGAACCGGCTTCATATGTCTCTTACAACCTGCTCGCCATCCTATGCTGCGCGTCGATCTTTCCGCTCGCTCTGACAAAGACGGCGGCGCCAGAAGTTCCGACAACGCCGAAACTGCACCCGATCCGAGCGGCAATAACTTCGCCGCTGGGCGTCGCCGGTGTGATGGTGTCCGGGATGTCATCGGCTTCGTTCCGGATGGTCGGCCCGATTTATGGTCAGGAAATCGGACTGTCACACAAGGAAATCGGCTATTTTCTGGCGACGGTTCTGGTCGGCGGGGCGCTGGTGCAGTTTCCGGTCGGCTATTTCGCTGACAAGTTCGACCGGCGCTGGGTTCTGATTTGGATCTCGCTCCTGAGTATAGCAGCCTGTGCGTTGCTGTCGCTATACGGCGCTTCGACCCGCACCATGATATTTGCGCTGGCATTCGCCTTCGGTGCCACAACTTATCCAATTTATTCCCTTTCCGCAGCGCATGCCAATGATTTCGCGGAGCCCTCGGCAAGACTGGAACTGAACGCCTCTCTGTTGTTTTGTTATGCAATCGGCGCGATTCTGAGCCCCCCGATCGCAGCTTCGGTGATCGATACCTACGGCCCCTCGGCGCTGTTCGTCTTCATCGCGATGGCGCATGTCTTTCTGGTTGTCTTTGGCATCTATCGGATGTGGGCGCGGCCGACTTCGAGCGTCCGTGTCGGCTACAGCTATATGCCGCGCACATCGTACTATATATCGCGTTTGATGAAGCGGCGGCCGATGGACGAGGATTAACGCCCGCGCCAATGCGGTGCCCTTGGGCAGCAAAACGCATCTGGCCCTTTTGACACACCTGCGTTACATGTCTGCAAGCAACAACAAACGGCGAATTCCATGGCACGTATCCTGATCACTTCCGCCCTGCCCTACATCAACGGCATCAAGCACCTCGGCAACCTCATTGGCAGCCAACTGCCATCCGATGTCTATGCACGTTACATGCGGGCAATCGGCAACGAGGTGATGTTTATCTGCGCGACGGACGAACATGGAACGCCGGCGGAGCTTGCCGCTGCCAAGGCAGGCAAGGACGTGGCCGAGTACTGTCGCGAAATGCACGCCGTGCAGCAGGACCTGGCCAACGGGTTTCGCCTGTCATTCGACCATTATGGCCGGTCCTCCAGCCCGCAGAACCGCAAGTTGACGCAGTATTTCGCCGGACGTCTGGCCGACAACGGCCTGATCGAAGAAGTAAGCGAGAAACAGGTCTACTCGCATGCCGATGGGCGGTTCCTGCCCGACCGGTATATCGAAGGCACCTGCCCGAACTGCGGCTATGACCGCGCACGCGGCGATCAGTGCGAAAACTGTACCAAGCAGCTCGACCCGACCGACCTGATCAATCCCCGTTCCGCGATTTCCGGATCGACCGATCTGGAGGTGCGTGAAACCAAGCACCTTTACTTGCGCCAATCCAAGATGCGCGACGAATTGGATGAGTGGATCAACAGCAAGACCGACTGGCCGATCCTGACGACTTCTATCGCCAAGAAGTGGCTGCATGACGGCGACGGCCTCAAGGACCGGGGCATCACCCGCGACCTCAGCTGGGGCGTTCCCGTCAAGCGCGGCGAAGCGGACTGGCCCGGCATGGAAGGCAAGGTTTTCTACGTCTGGTTTGACGCGCCCATCGAATATATCGCCGCTACGGCCGAATGGGCCGAAGCGCATGGTCTGGACGATGAGGCATGGCAACGCTGGTGGCGCACCGACAAGGGCGCGGATGACGTGAAATATGTCCAGTTCATGGGCAAGGACAACGTACCGTTCCACACGCTCAGCTTTCCCGCCACGATCATGGGGTCGCGCGATCCGTGGAAGTTGGTGGATTATATCAAATCGTTCAACTACCTGAATTACGACGGCGGCCAGTTCAGCACCTCGCAGGGCCGCGGCGTGTTCATGGATCAGGCGCTCGATATCCTGCCGTCAGATTACTGGCGCTGGTGGCTACTGAGCCACGTGCCGGAAAGCTCAGACAGCGAATTCACCTGGGAAAACTTCCAGCAGGGCGTGAACAAGGACCTGGCCGATGTGCTGGGCAATTTCGTCAGCCGCGTGACAAAATTCTGCCGTTCCAAATTTGGCGAGGTTGTTCCCGAAGGCGGTGCCTATGGAGAAGCCGAAATAGCTGTCATCAAAGCCATCGAAGAACGCGTCGCGTCCTATCAGGCCAATATGGAAGCCATCGAGATACGTAAGTCCACCGCAGACCTCCGCGCAATATGGGTGCTGGGCAACGAGTACCTGCAAGAGGCGGCTCCGTGGTCGAAATTCAAGGAAGACCCCGAAGCGGCAGCGGCCATCGTGCGGTTCGCGCTCAACCTCATCAGGCTTTACGCGGTTCTGTCCGAGCCGTTCATTCCCGATGCGGCGCAGACAATGACATCCGCGATGAACGCCGAAGGTGCGCAGTGGCCGACCGACATCTCCGCAGCGCTCGAAAGCCTGCCCGCAGGACACCCGTTCAGCGTGCCCGATGTGATGTTTGCCAAGATCACTGATGAGCAGCGCGACGAGATGCAAGCCAAATTTGCCGGAAAATCCAAAGCCGCGGAGCTTGCCCAAAGCTAGGAATCACATATAGTCCTCTGGAATTCTTTTGGAGGAAATAATGTCAGACAAGAAATCTCTCGGCTTCGATACTTTGCAGATCCACGCAGGCGCTGCTCCTGATCCTGCGACGGGCGCTCGCCAAACGCCGATCTACCAGACCACGGCCTTTGTCTTCAAAGACGCAGAGCACGCCGCGCGTTTGTTTAACCTTCAGGAAGTCGGCTATATCTATTCCCGCCTGACCAACCCGACAGTTTCAGTTCTGGCCGAACGGGTGGCGACACTGGAAGGCGGCGTCGGCGCAGTCTGCTGTTCCTCCGGCCACGCGGCCCAGATCATGGCCCTGTTTCCGCTGATGGGACCGGGATGCAACGTCGTTGCATCGACGCGCCTCTACGGCGGCACCGTGACCCAGTTGAGCCAATCGATCAAACGTTTCGGCTGGTCGGCCAAGTTCGTCGATTTCGATGACCTTGATGCGGTCGCGGCCGCCATTGACGACAACACCCGCGCCGTTTTCTGTGAATCTATCGCGAACCCGGGTGGTTACATCACTGACCTGAGTGCGGTCGCCAAGGTGGCCGACAAAGCCGGACTGCCGCTGATTGTGGACAACACATCTGCAACGCCATACCTGTGCAACCCGATCAAGCATGGCGCAACGCTGGTGGTTCATTCGACGACGAAATACCTGACCGGCAACGGAACCGTGACCGGCGGCGTCGTCGTCGATGCAGGCACGTTCGACTGGTCTGCTTCGGGCAAATTTCCGTCGCTGTCCGAGCCGGAGCCGGCCTATCATGGCCTGAACTTCCACGAAGCACTCGGCGGCATGGCCTTCACGTTCCACAGCATCGCCATCGGCCTTCGGGACTTGGGTATGACGATGAACCCGCAGGGTGCCTTCTATACACTGCTGGGGATCGAAACCCTGTCCCTGCGTATGCAGAAACATGTCGCTAACGCAGTCGAGGTCGCGAACTGGCTGGAAAAAGATCCGCGAGTGACCAAGGTCACTTACGCCGGCCTGCCCTCGTCGCCCTATCATGGCCGTGTTTCCAAGATATGTCCGCGCGGCGCCGGTGCGCTGTTCACTTTCGGCGTCAAGGGCGGCTATGACGCCTGCGTCAAGCTGGTCGACAGTTTGGACCTGTTTTCCCACGTCGCCAACCTTGGCGACACCCGCTCACTGGTGATCCATTCGGCATCGACAACCCATCGGCAGCTTTCGGACGAGCAACGCGCCGCCGCAGGCGCCTATCCTGACACGGTGCGCCTGTCTATCGGAATCGAGGATGCCAAAGACCTTATCGCCGATCTGGATCAGGCACTGGCCAAGGCGACTGCCTGATCAAGTATCTGCAACGGGCCGCCACGCGCGGCCCGTTTGCCTCTATCCCGCCCATTCCCAAGGCGCGACAAAAGAACCGAGCACCTCTTGGACCTTGTCATCCGGAACACTTGCCGACGATCTGGACAGCTTTGCGACCAGCCCGCGCTGGCGGTCTTCGACGACTTCCACAACCTTGGCAGCGACGCCTGATCCGGACAGAGCCTCGTTGTAGACCCGCATTATCGCCATTCTGCGCAGCTCTGGCTTGAACACCTTGCCGACAGCAGTTTTTGGAAGTTTATCAATGATTTCAATGTATTTTGGCTGGGCGGCGCGCTCGCCGATGGCGTCTCTGGCGAATGTTTCGAGTTCCGTCAATTCGACCGTGGCACCTTGCTGCAGTTCCAGATAAACGCAGGGAACCTCTCCCGAATGCGCGTCGGGCTGACCGATGGCGCCCGCAAAGGCTACAGCCGGGTGGCGCACCATAGCTTCTTCTATCCGCGCGGGATCGATGTTGTGGCCGCCGCGGATGATCAGGTCTTTCGCGCGTCCGGTGATCCACAGATAGCCGTCCGCATCGATCCGCCCCAGATCACCGGTGCGCAGATAGACCCCGTCGACGAACAGCTTCTCGTTTTTTCGCGGTTCTGTATAGGTCGCGCCGACCACGACGCCGGGATTGGCGACGCAAATCTCTCCCACCTCGCCCACACCGCAGACATGGTCCACCGAGCCGTCGGCGGCGCAGTTTAGAATCCGGACATCTGTATACGGAAAAGGGAAGCCTACGGACCCGATCCGGTGTTCGCCGTCCGGAGGATTGACCGAGATGACACAAGTGGTTTCCGTCATGCCATAGCCCTCGATTATTTCGACGCCGGTGGCTTTCTGGAACCTTTTGAATACTTCTACCGGTAAGGGCGCGGAACCGCTGAACGCGTTCTTAAGTGTCGAGATGTCGGCATCGACCGGACGTTGCAACAGGGTGGCCGTCGCGGTCGGGACGGTCACGATGAACGAGGCCTTCCAGCGTTCGACCAGCTTCCAGAAATTATCGAACACACCCTCGCCGCGATATCCGGCAGGTGTCGGCAGGACCAGATGCGATCCGCTGAACATGCATCCCATCCAGATAGGATAGGCCGCCAGAACATGGAACAGCGGCAGCGGGCAGAGGATCACATCTTCGGGCTTGAACAGCATCGCGTGGGCGACCCAGCCATTGTACAATACGCCGGAAAACCGGTGTTGGGTGATCTTGGGCCTTCCTGTTGTTCCTCCGGTGTGGAAGTAGGCGCATGTTCTGTCCGTTCCGGTTTCAGCGAAGTCCAGCGACCGGTCCTGCTGACCGGCCAGCGCCGCGTGGAAATCCAATATCTTGGCAGAGTAGCTGAACTCCGACTTCGGCCGGATGAACGGCACGATCCATGATGCAAGCCCGCCCAGATGCGGTAACAGATCAACCTCTACGACAGTCTTCACCGCAGGGGATTTCGTTAATGCCTCGGCGGCCACCTGCGCCAGATCCGATTTTGGAAATGCTTTCAGAGTAACCAAGACTTTTGCACCCGTATCCCGCAATAGCTCGGCAATCTGGTCGCTTTGCAGAGTCGGGTTTATCGGCGCCACAATACCTGCGGTCATTCCCGCCAGAAGAGCGACAAGCGTTTCATGCGTCGAAGGCAGCAAGAAGGCGACAACATCTTTTTCCCCGATCCCCAGAGAGCGGAACAGGTTCGCCGCCTGTGTGACCTGTTCGGTCAACTCGGCCCAGCTTAGCGTTGTCGCCTTGTCCTTCGGTCCGGATTTGAGCTGGAAACTGACTGCAGGCCTGTCGGGATAGGTATCGCGGATTGCACAAAGCTTCTGGTAGACAGTCTTCTCGGCCCAGCGCTTTTCGACCGGCATTTCGCCTTCAATCGCCAATACATCCGCGAGGGTCGAAATCATTCCAAACTCCAAAGTCTGGTCTAATGTTGGTTTGTATTGGATTAATGTGCAATAAAAAGATTTCGCGACCGCTGATCTGGATTATCCAGAAAGCTTGCGGCGGCATTACACAAGTTCGGCCGCACCATCCGTAAATTGTAACTTTGCCAGACGTGCATAGAGCCCGCCCTTTTGCACCAGTTCTTCGTGCGTTCCCTGATCGACGACCCTGCCCTTGTCCAGAACGACAATTCGGTCGGCTTTCTTGACGGTCGCCAGGCGGTGCGCAACTATCAGGGTAGTGCGTTCAGTCGCCAGACGTTCCACTGCCGCCTGAACTGCCCGTTCACTCTCTGCGTCCAGCGCCGAGGTCGCCTCGTCCAGCATCAGCACGGGCGCATCGCGAAGGATCGCGCGGGCAATTGCCAGACGCTGTTTCTG
>JAHEFH010000189.1 GCA_024640245.1 Paracoccaceae bacterium
GGGGCGGTTCCGCGGGCAATCGGGTAGACGCGGCCTAGATCGCCGAAGCGATAGGCCGTAGTCAGGCAGAGTTTGTACAAAAGGTGAAACAGAACCGACAAGGCCAGCCAACCCCATGCCTCGGGCGCGGGCGCGGGGAACACCAGCGCCATGCATAACCCGATCACACCATGCGATATGGACAGGATGATCATCCCCTGCATCTTGTCCTCGCCGAACTTGATGATGGCGTTCCAGGACGCATGCAGCAAGGCGGCGAACAGCACCGCGAGAAAGACATCGATGGTCATATTCAGATCAACAGCGAGGCCGCCCCCTCGTGTTTCAGAAGCCAGATTTTGGTTTCGATCCCGCCTTCGCCGGAATAACCGCCCAGCCCGTCAGCGGCAACAACGCGGTGACAGGGAATGATGATCGGGATCGGGTTCGCGCCACAAGCCCCGGCGACGGGCCGCGCGGGCGAGGCCAGAGACAGCGCCAAATCGCCGTAGGTGCGTGTGGCACCGTATGGAATGGCCAGCAGCCTGTCCCAGACCGCTTTCTGGAAATCGGTTCCGGCAGGTGCCAGAGGCAGGTTGAAAGTGTGAAGCCCGCCATTGAAAAAGGCCTCCAACTGGCGGAGGCCTTCTTTTAGTACATCGCTGCGAAATCCGCTGCTTTCGGCATTCCAGAGTAGCCGGGTAATAGCGCCACCTTCCTCGACCAGACCGATGCGGCCAAGCGGGGTTCTGGTGGCGGCAATATTCATCCAAGCGCCTCGTTGCAACGTTCACAGGTGTCAGCATGGGCGTGGGTTCCCACGTCCGGCAGGATTTTCCAGCAGCGTTGGCACTTGTCGCCCTCTGCCTTGTTAAAGATTACGGCAACACCCGCGACATCGTCCAATGAAAACGCACCGGCGGGAGGCGTGTCGCCCGATATCGTGATTGCCGATGTTATGCAGGCATCCGCGAAATCGACGCTTTCGACCAGCGCGCGCGTGGCGTCGTCGGCGATAAAGACCGTCGGCGCCGCTTCCAGCGACGCGCCGATGACCTTGTCCTGCCGCTGGATCTCGATCGCGCCTGTCACGACACGGCGCACGCGACGGATAGCGGCCCATTTGGCAGCTAGTTCAGCATTAAACCATTCCGATGGCGTGTCCGGGAAATCCTGCAAATGCACGCTCTCGTCCTCGCCCGCCATGCGCTCCAGCCAAACGTCCTCCATGGTGAAGCACAGCATCGGGGCCAGCCAAGTGGTCAGGCGGTGGAACAGCATGTCCAGAACCGTACGGGCCGAACGTCGCTCAAGGCTGTTGTCGCCGTCACAATACAGGACATCCTTGCGAATATCGAAATAGACCGAAGACAGGTCGACCGTGCAGAACTGGAACAGTTGCTGGAACACGCCCTGGAAATCGTATTTTACATAGCCGTTGCGGACAACCTGATCCAGTTCAGCCAGACGGTGCAGCACCCAGCGCTCGAGTTCCGGCATCTGCTCCGGTGCAACTTTTTCCGCATCCGAAAAATCGTTCAGGTTGCCGAGGATGAACCGCATGGTATTGCGTAAACGGCGATAGCTGTCGGCGGTGTTTTTCAGGATTTCCGGCCCGATCCGCTGGTCCGCGGTGTAGTCGGCCTGAGCCACCCACAGACGCAGGATGTCCGCGCCATATTGATTGACAACGGTTTCGGGAACGACGGTGTTGCCCAGCGACTTGGACATCTTCATGCCCTTTTCGTCGAGCGTGAACCCGTGTGTCAGAACAGCCCTGTACGGCGCGCGCCCCATTGTGCCGCATGCTTGTAGCATCGAGGAATGGAACCACCCGCGGTGCTGGTCGGTGCCTTCCAGATAGAGGTCCGCAATGCCGTCCGGCGTACCGTCGGGACGATCGCGCAGGACGAAAGCATGGGTCGAGCCGGAGTCGAACCACACGTCCAGAATATCGTACACCTGATCCCAATCGTCGGGATTCAGACCTTCGATGCCGGACAGGAAACGCTCCTTCGCGCCGTCCAGATACCAGCAATCCGCGCCGTCGACCTCGAACGCCGCCTTGATGCGGGCGTTCACCTCGTCGTTGCGCAGAATGAAGTTTTCGTCCGTCGGCAGCGCATCCTTGCGAGTGAAGCAGGTCAACGGAACGCCCCAGGCCCGCTGGCGCGACAGCACCCAGTCGGGGCGGGATTCGATCATGGAATACAGACGGTTGCGACCGGTGCGCGGGGTCCATGTCACCAGTTCGTCGATCGAGCGCAGGGCACGTTCGCGGATCGTCTTGCCATAGGTGTCGTTGCCGCCGATTTCCTTGTCGATGGCCGCGAACCACTGCGGAGTATTGCGGAAGATGATAGGTGCCTTCGACCGCCAGGAATGCGGATAGCTGTGCGTCGTGCGTCCGCGCGCGATCAGGCCGCCGGCCTCGACCAGCTTTTCTATTACAGCGGCGTTTGCCTTGCCTTCCTTGCCCTTGCGGTCGAACACCTGAAGCCCTCCAAAGAACGGCACATGCGGCAGGAATTCGCTTTCCTCGCCGACGTTGTGGGTCATGCGGTCGAGCCAGTTGCGCTTCATGAAGGCTTCGTAGTCGTCGGCACCGTGGGACGGCGCGGTGTGGACGAAACCGGTGCCCGCCTCATCGGTCACATGGTCGCCGTCGATCATCGGAACATCGTAGTCCCAAAACGGATCCATCGCAGCAAGCGGGTGGACGCAAACCGCGTCCTTCAGATCGTCCGGAGAGACATCCGCCACGCGGGTGAAGCTAGTGACACGCGATCTTTCCAGAGTATCCGCAGCAAGAACATCCGCCAGAATGTACAGATCACCGGGCGCAGTCCAGCTTTCTTCCTGCGTCTCGTCAACGCGGTATAGGCCGTAAGCGATTTTCGGGTTATAAGCGACCGCCTTGTTGGACGGGATCGTCCAAGGTGTCGTGGTCCAGATCACAACCTTGGCGTCCTTGATCGCCTCAGGCGCGGATTTGAACGCGAACGGCACCCAGATCGTATGGCTCTTGTGGTCGTGATACTCGATCTCGGCCTCGGCCAGCGCGGTTTTCTCCACCGGCGACCACATCACGGGCTTGGAGCCCTGATACAGCGAGCCGTTCATCACGAATTTCATGAACTCGTCGGCAATCACCGCCTCGGCATGGTAGTTCATCGTCAGATAGGGGTTTTCCCACTTGCCGGTTACGCCCAGACGCTTGAATTCATCGCGCTGGATATCGATCCAGCCTTCGGCGAATTTGCGGCACTCCTGACGGAAGACAACGACAGGAACGTCGTCCTTGTTCTTGCCCTTGGCGCGGTATTGCTCCTCGATCTTCCATTCAATCGGCAGGCCGTGACAATCCCAACCCGGAACGTAGCGCGAGTCCTTCCCCATCATCTGCTGTGACCGGACGACCATGTCCTTCAGTACCTTGTTCAGCGCGTGGCCGATGTGCAGATGGCCGTTCGCGTATGGCGGGCCGTCATGCAGAACGAAGCTTTCGCGCCCCTGTTTTTCACGCAGCCGGTCATAGATACCGATCCGCGCCCAGCGCTCCAGCCATTCGGGCTCACGCTTCGGCAGACCCGCGCGCATCGGAAAGTTGGTTTTGGGCAGGTTCAGAGTGTCTTTGTAGTCAGGCGTTTCAGCACACATTTGTCTTGGTCCGGTCTTGGGAAGTCATTGGGATAAGGTCGGCGCGGATCGTCCATACGCCTGTTCCCGGCGGCTCGGAAGATCAGAGCGCCGGGTAAATAATTCGAATGATAATGCCGAATATTGGTCCCATGGCGGCGCTTATACCCCTGCTGCGGGGCAACGTCCAGCCTTGGGATTTCAATGCGTCAAGTTGACGGGCAATGAAAGCGTGGTCGCCGCCTACTTGCCGAAAAACCCAGTCA
>JAHEFH010000075.1 GCA_024640245.1 Paracoccaceae bacterium
GCGGTCAAAACTCCATCTCCGAACCGCAAGAAGGCACGCTCAACGCTTTTATTGATTTTTGGATCGGATGCGGCATTGCTACCGCCCGCGAAACTTGAAGACAGGTCGCGCCAATTCTGCCGGCAGGCGGCACTGATGACAGGCCAGTACTGCTTGAACTCCCGCACCTCCTTTACCGAAAACGCTTTTTCCGCACGCATCAATGACGCAACCAGCACTGCGCCACCGGGCAGGTCAACGAAATAACCGATTTCCTCGGCCAGACCGGTCTGGACATAATAGTTGCGGAAATATTCCCCCTGATAAAATCTGTCAGGCGCGATGTCGCGCATCCTGTACAGTCCGGGGTCCAGAGGTTTTGTGGAGGCCAGATAGAACGGATCAAGCAGGTACGGACCTTCTTGATAGTCCTCGACGAATATTTTTCTCTCTCCCTCCGGGAAATCGTCAAACAGGTCCAAGGGACGTGCTGTTCCATGATATCCAAAGACCACTGTATAGTCGAACGGGGCTATATTCCTGAGGGCACTGGACAGTCTCTCCGCGAATTTTTCGGTCCCGATTGCGGCTATCACTTCCCCTGCAGGTTCCAGCCAACTTCTCATTGGGCCTCACTTCCCTATTACATTTTATCTATCCAAAACGTGGTATATACATCATTTTGGAAGTTTCGTAGTATTTTCTCCTGTATATATGGTATGCACTCAAATGCGAAAAGAAATATAAAAATGACTGATGCGGGATATATTCCTGAAAGTGATCAGCCCAGTGATACAATCATCGCAGAATTGCGATCAGTATCTAAGCATTTTGGAGACGTAGTCGCCGCGGATAATTTAAACCTTAGCATCCGCAAAGGCGAATTCCTTTCGTTTCTGGGACCATCCGGCTGTGGCAAGACAACAGCGCTTCGCATGCTCGCCGGGTTCGAAGCGCCGACCAGCGGGGATGTCCTGCTCGACAGCGAGGTCGTCAACAACCTTGAGGCGCACCGCCGCCCGGTCAACATGGTCTTCCAGCATTATGCCCTCTTTCCGCATCTGACCGTCGAACAGAACATCGGTTACGGTTTGAGACAGCAACGCCCCCGTCTTGCAAAACCCGTGATCGCAGAAAAAGTGCGGAAAACTCTGGAACTCGTGCGTCTGGACGGGTTCGAAAAGCGCCGCATCTGGGAAATGTCAGGCGGACAGCAACAAAGGGTTGCCTTGGCCCGAGCCATTGTGAACGAACCCAAATTGCTGCTCTTGGATGAACCGCTGGCAGCCCTTGACAGGAAACTGCGCAAGGAAATGCAGATAGAACTGCAAAACCTCCAGCGCTCGCTTGGAATAACCTTCGTTCTGGTAACGCATGATCAGGAAGAGGCGCTTTCGATGAGCGACAGAATCTGCATCATGAGGGACGGACGAATTGTGCAAATCGGCAGCCCCCGGGACCTCTATGACCAGCCGAAGAACCGGTATGTGGCGGGTTTCGTCGGCACCTCGAACTTTTTCGACGGCAAAGTGTCCGGCACCGGCCGGGACCATGTGTCCGTTACTCTTGCAGGCGGTCTGATCCTTGAAGGCGTCGCCGTCGGCGACATTGCCAACGGACAGGATGTTTGCGTCAGCGTCCGGCCGGAACAGATCCGGCTAAACCGCAGTCCAGATAAGAAAGAGGGTTTCCCAGTGACAGTCTCGAACCGGATTTTTCTGGGAGAGCACACGGAATACCTTGTGAAACATGAAAGCCTTGGCGAATTTCTGGTTCTGACACCAAGGCAAACGGAATTGAACGATGGTCCGTTCAATACAGGCGACACGTTACTGGCGTCGTGGGACCCCGGTGCCGCGCTCATCCTGGATCGCGCCTAATCCTCTTAGAACCAACAGGAAGGGAATAATGATATGACCAACAATAACGATTACATATCCAAAAAGAAATTCATGGAAGAGCTGTACCGCTACAAGCGTGGCTCCGTCACACGCCGGCACTTCCTTAATGTCACAGGCCTCGGCATGGCGACGGCTGTCATGGGCGCCGCCGTACCCGGCCTGCGTCCACAACCGGCCTTTGCCGGCGACATCGGTGACCGGGTCGTTCTCGCGACCTGGCCAAACTATCATGATCCGGCCAACTTCGAGGCATTCACCGCGGCAACCGGCGCGCATGTGCAGGTCAATGTCTTCGGCTCGAACGAGGAAATGCTCGCCAAGCTCCAGGCTGGCGGCAGCGGCTGGGACGTTTTCGTACCGACCAACTACACCATCACGACCTATGTCGGCGAAGATCTGATCGAGCCGCTGGACACCGCCATGCTGCCCAACTATGACGCGGCGTCCTACAATCCGCGTTTTGCCGAGGCCGGATCGGTCGACGGCAAGCTCTATGCGGTGCCGAAGGACTGGGGCACAACCGGTTACGTTGTGAACACCGCACATACCGGCGGGCGCAAGCTGACGTCGTGGAAAGACTTCTGGGATATCGCGAGAAACGAGTTCTCTGGTCGCGGCATGGTACATGACTATCAGTTAACAACGATCGGCAACGCACTGAAGTACTTCGGTTATTCCTTCAACTCCATCGACGAGAAGGAATTGGCGGACGCTGAAAAACTGCTATTGGACGTGAAACCACACCTGTTTGCGATCTCGTCCGACTATCAGCCGGCGCTGCGCAACGGCGACGCGTGGATGTCGATGGCCTGGACCGGCGACGGCAAGCAGCTCAACTCCGACATGCCCGAGATGGAGTATATCCTGGGCGTCGAGGGCGGCGAGATCTGGAGCGACTATTACGCCATTCCAAAGGGTGCGCCACATCGCGACGCGGCTTATGCGCTGATCAACTTCCTACTCGATCCGGAAGTGAACTCCCGCGAAGTGCTGGCGCACGGCTACCCGACGGCCGACGCGCGAACAAACGCCTTGTTGCCGGAATCCCTGCTGAACGACCCGATCCTGTACCCGGCGGAAGATCTGCTGAGTGCGCTCGAGTTCGGTGCGGCTGCAACCCTGACCGATCCGAACCGTGCCGAACTGATGGCGCGTTTCAAGTCGGCCTAAGATAAAGACAGGTGAGAACGACATGACTCAGCGTACGCGCAACTGGTTGTTGCTGGCCCCTGCCGGAACATGGTTTCTGGTAATGCTGATCGTACCGCTGACGGTCGTTCTCATCTACAGCTTCGGAGAGCGGGCAACTGCCGGTGGCTACAGCCCTGCTTTCACCTTTGAGCAATACGCCAACCTTCCTGCCAGGTGGGCCGCCTTCAAGAACACAATGGTTCTGGCGCCGGTGGGAACACTGGCTGCATTGCTGATTGCCTATCCGGTCGCCTATTTCCTCGCTGTACGCGTCAGTCCGAAGTGGAAGACTATCCTGCTGGTACTCGTGATCGTTCCGTTTTGGACGTCGATACTGATCCGCAGTTACGCGTGGATTTTCCTTCTGGGGGGGCGTGGTATACCCGCGTTGCTGGAATGGATCGGCATTGAGGGAGTCCGCCTGATCAACACGCCATTCTCGGTTTTGATCGGCATTATCTATGGCTATTTGCCGCTCATGGTCTTTCCGATCTATGTCAACCTTGAACGGCTGGACAAGCGCCTGCTCGAGGCATCCTCGGATTTGGGCGCAAAGCCGTGGCGCACCTTTATTCAGATCACCCTTCCCATGTCGATTCCGGGCATCGCAACCGGATGCATGCTGGTATTTATTCTGTTGATGGGCGAGTTTCTGATCCCGGCGCTGCTGGGTGGCGGCAAGGTCTTTTTTGTCGGAAACGCGCTGGTCGATCTATTTTTGCAATCGCGCAACTGGCCCTATGGCTCGGCTGTAGCGGTAACACTGGTGGTAGTCATGCTAATCACCGTGACAATCTATATGCGGTTAATCAAACGTCTGGGCGCACACCGCGAAGACGTTTCGCTGATGTGAGGGCAGAAATATGAGATTGTATGCCATCTTTGTCTATATGTTCCTTTACATCCCGATCGGTGTCATCGCGCTGTTCAGCTTCAACGCCGGTCGCCACGCAAGCCAGCTTCAAGGGCTTTCCACGAAATGGTACGGCATCGCTCTGTCCAATCCGTTTGTAATGGACGCTCTGGAAACCAGCCTTGTCGTCGCCTTCATTTCGGCGACCTGCGCGAGCTTGTTCGGAACGATGGCCGCCGTAGCCCTGCAAGGTATCAAAGGGCCGGTACGCACGGCCTTTGACGCGCTAATCTATATCTCTGTGATGATCCCCGGCATTGTCATCGGCATCGCCACCCTGATCGGGCTGGTGACAATATTCGATCAACTCAATCCGCTAATCGTGGCAATCTGGCCTAACGGCATCGAACCGCCGCAACTCCACATGGGTTTCGCATCGCTGATCGCGGCGCACACCCTGTTTCTTATGGCGCTCGTAATCATTATTGTCCGCGCCCGCCTGTCCGGAATGGACCGGTCCCTGACCGAGGCGTCTTCGGACCTTTACTCGACGCCGTTTGGCACCTTCCGGCAGGTTACACTACCTTTGATTTTCCCTGCCATATTGGCAGGCTTTCTTCTCAGTTTCACGTTCAGCTTCGACGACTTCATCGTAGCGTTCTTTGTGGCTGGTTCGGAAACCACACTGCCAATATACGTTTTCTCCTCGATTCGCCGGGGTGTTACGCCAGAGATCAACGCCATCGGAACAATGGTAATGGCCGTATCCCTGATCATGCTCGTGACCGCTCAAATACTTCTCAGACGTGGGGAAAGAAGAAACAAATGACGCTTGCTCATAGTGTTGCGAACAGGGGATTTTCAAAACCTCTTGCAAACAAGACTGCCTTCGTAACCGGTGCCGGTTCGGGTATCGGGCGATCCGGAGCCGTTGCCATGGCCCGGTGCGGCGCACATGTTGTCGTCACGGACAAGAGCGGCAAACTCGCGGCCAACACAGCTGCCGCTATTGCCGAAGAAGGCTTCAAGGCGTCCTCGCTGCCCCTGGACGTTACAGATGATGGCGCACTTCAGGCGGCCATCGAAGACACGATCAAGAAACATGGTCGCCTCGACGTCCTGCATTCCCACGCCGGCATCCAGATCGAAGGCACGCTCGAAGAGGTTTCTCCCGAAGGAATGGACGCGTCATGGGCTCTGAACGTCCGCTCGCACTTCATCGCTTCACGCGCAGTGGTCGGGCAGATGAAGAAGCAGGGTGGCGGCAGCGTCATCATCACCTCTTCGAACTCGGGCGTCCAGTTTGACCGCGAGATGATCGCCTACGCCACCACAAAGCATGCCGTCATTGCGATGACCCGCCAGATGGCCGCCGATTATGCCAAACATCACGTCCGCTTCAATTCCCTGTGCCCCGGTTTCGTTGACACGCCGTTCAATGCCGGGTTCGAAATCCAGATGGGCGGGCGGGCGGCGCTGGAATCTTACATTTCCACCAACATTCCAATGGGCAGATGGGCGTCAACCGACGAGATTTCAGACGCGATCGTTTTCCTTGCGTCGGACATGTCATCCTTCATGACGGGCCACGCGCTGGTCGTGGACGGGGGCGAAAGCATCTAGGCATGTGAAGAGCCGAAGTGGACGTACAAATTTTGCGATCGTCTCGGAAGCGGTTTCCAAGCAAACCGACAGGCTGGGCGACGTCGGGCAAGCCCGATCCCTTGAGATCACGGGCAAGAACTAAGGACATCGGGAGGAAATCTAATGCCTACTAAGCAAAAAAATCAGGGTGGTCGCCTGAAAGGAAAAGTGGCTGTTATCACCGGCGGCGCGACGGGAATGGGGCGCGCAACTGCTCTCGCGTTTTCCGAGCAAGGTGCCAAGGTCAGCATTTTCGACATTCAGGAAGAGGAAGGCCTGAAAACGGTGCAAATGATACGAAACGCCGGCGGCGAAGCGATATTCGTCAAAGCGGATGTCACGAAAGCCGACCAGATCGACCGTGCGTTTGACGACGCGGTCAAAGCTTTCGGTCCTTATAATGTCCTGTTCAACCATGCCGGAACGATCATCGTGAAGCCGCTGGATGAAACGTCAGAGGAAGAGTATGATTTTTTGATGGATGTAAATGTGAAATCGGCCTTTCTCGTTTGCCGCCGTGCCGTCAAAGAGATGGGCGAAAACGGCGGCGGGTCAATCGTCATTACTTCGTCCATTGCGGCGGAACTCGGCTATGCACTGGAATCTGTCTATTGCATGTCAAAAGCTGCAGTCTTGCAACTGTCACGGACAATTTCGACTGAATACCGCGACCGTGGAATACGTTGCAACGCGGTTTGTCCGGGTTTCGTGGAGACGGCTCATGGATTGAAGGAAATTGCGGAATTGGATGCCGCGGGGCAAGAATGGGAGGATTCCGGCATGGCAGAAACACAAGGACGTATCTGCTATCCGGAGGAAGTTGCCAACGTTGTCGTGTTCCTTGCGTCGGACGAAGCCAGCTTTGTAAACGGAACAGCAACATACGTGGACAATGGATGGCACGCCAAAGGATGATCTTCCCCGGCTGTCGGTGACGGGAAAAAAAATTTGAAATTATTTAGCGAGAGGGCTCCAATAGCGGGGCCGCAGCGTTCGATTGATACCGGTGTCTTTCTGTGCAAAGTACTGCTGCGCGAACATGGTTCAGTCCGAAGAATAAAGGGGTAGCGTTGATGCGATATGAAAAACCTTCAACAGCACAGGAAGCCACAAACCTTTTGGCAACAGAGCCCGGAATTGCCCGCGTTCTGTCAGGGGGTACGGACGTTCTGGTGCAGATCAAGGCCGGAATGATAGAGCCCGACTTGATTGTGGACATCAAGAACCTCGACCGGATCAGGGACATCACCCCGGAACAGGGTGGCTTCAGGATCGGGGCCGCCGTCTCCGGAGCCACACTCGGCGAGCATGCGGGCGTTACCGCCCTTTGGCCTGGAGTCGTGGAAGCCTTCGAACTGATAGGTTCGACACAAGTGCAGGGTCGCGCAACGATGGCCGGAAACCTGTGCAACGGCTCACCCGCAGCTGACAGCGTGCCGGCGATGGTCGCTGCGAATGCAATCGCGCGCATCGCGGGGCCCGACGGAGCTCGGAACTGCCCGGTTCAGGACATACCGGTGTCGCCGGGCCGGACCGCTCTGGCAAAGGGCGAGTTCATAACCTCTATCTTTTTGCCCGCCCGACCGGAACGCGCCGCCGACGCATATCTTCGCTTCACTCCGCGCACTGAAATGGACATCGCCGTAGCCTCGGCTGCTGTCAGTCTGGAACTTGACGCCGACGGCACATGCACGTCGGCCCGCATTGCGCTAGGGGCAATCGCACCGACCGTCGTTTTGGTCGATGCCGCATCCATTTGCATTATCGGCACAAAGCTTGATGCGACCTCGCTGGAAGCCATGTCGGAGGCTTGTTCCGCCGCATGTAATCCGATCGACGACAAACGCGGAACCGTCGAGTTCCGCACCCGCATCGTTGGCGTTCTGGCCAAACGCGCCGCGCTGATCGCTTACAAACGCGCAGGAGGCCGCGCATGAAAAATCTTCATATTTCCACCACAGTGAACGGCGACCAGACCGAATTCGTCTGCGCCCCGGACGAAACGCTGCTGGACGTGCTGCGAAACCGCCTCGGGCTTACCGGCGCCAAAGAGGGCTGCGGAACAGGCGATTGCGGCGCCTGCAGCGTTACCCTGAACGGACGCCTCGTCTGCGCATGTCTGGTTCTGGGTGCAGAGGCAGACGGCGCGGAAATCGGAACGGTCGAGGGGCTGGCGACCGGCGATCACCTGCATCCGCTGCAAAGCAATTTCATCGAGCATGCCGCCTTGCAATGCGGAGTTTGCACCCCTGGAATTCTGGTTGCGGCAAAGGCCCTGCTGGAAAAAAATCCAAACCCGACCGATACGGAAATCAGGTATTGGCTGGCAGGTAACCTGTGTCGATGCACCGGCTATGACAAGATCATCAAAGCCGTCCAGATAGCAGCGGCCGAAATGAGGAATGCGTAAAATGGCCTTGGACTCAGAGAAAAAACAAGTCTTCAAAGTCGTCGGAACCCGCCCGGCACGCCCCGACGGCATCGACAAGGTGACCGGACGCGCGATGTATGGCGCCGATGCGACGGCACCTGGCATGCTTGTGGGGCGCATCCTGCGCAGCCCGCATGCTCACGCCATTATCAGGTCCATCGACACCTCTGCGGCGGAAGCCCTGAAGGGAGTAAAGGCCGTTGTGACCTCTGCGGATTTCGGCGCGCCCGAAGATGAGTCCATTCGTGATGTACAGGATAACTGCATGGCACGCGGAAAGGCCTTGTATCACGGCCATGCCGTTGCAGCGGTCGCGGCAAATAGCGCGGTCGTTGCAAGTCAGGCCCTGAAACTGATCAAGGTGGATTACCAGATACTGCCCCATGTCACGGACGTGGATGAGGCGATGCGCCCCGGAGCGCCTGTAGTTCAGGCAGACCGGGCCTTTGAAAACGTCGCGGCCGGATTTTCAGAGAATGTTACAAGCCAATGCGAATTCGGGCATGGCGATCTGGAGGCGGGCTTTGCCAAGGCCGACAAGGTCATCGAGCGAAGCTTCACCACGGCAGCGACCCATCAGGGATATATCGAACCACACGCCTGTCTTGCGTCGATGACGCCTGACGGGAAAGGCGATTTGTGGTGCTGCACACAGGGACAGTTTCACGTTCGAACCGTTTGCGCCGAAATCATGGGAATGGACGCCAGCCAGCTGCGGGTGACCGCATCCGAGATCGGCGGCGGATTTGGCGGCAAGACCACCGTGTTTATCGAACCGGTGGCCCTTGCCCTGTCACGCAAGTCGGGACGGCCGGTAAAGATCGTGATGACCCGTGACGAGGTATTCAAGGCGACGGGCCCGACGGTGTCTTCGTCGATGGATGTAAAGATCGGCATGACGAAGGATGGCCGCATCACCGCCGCTCAGGCCCGCTTGCGCTATCAGGCCGGTGCGTTTCCCTCGGAAACGGTGACATATGGTGCGCAAAGCGCCTTCGCTGCCTATGACCTCAAGGCGGTCGAGACAATTGGCTGGAACGTACTGACCAACCGCCCGAAAGAGGCCGCCTACCGCGCACCGGGCGCACCGATGGCGATCTATGCGGTGGAAAGCGTCGTGGACGAACTGTGCCAGGAACTCAGCCTCGATCCGCTCGATGTCCGGTTGAAAAATGCCGCCGACAAGGGAACGAAATCATCCTATGGGCCGACGTTCGAGGCCATCGGACTGCGGGCCACGCTGGAGGCCGCCAAAGCGCATCCACACTACACAGCCCCCCTTGGTGTAAATCAAGGCCGAGGCCTGTCTTGCGGATTCTGGTTCAATTTCGGGGGCAACACCTGTGTCTCGCTGAACATCAACACCGACGGAACCGTGGGTATCACCGAAGGCAATCCGGATATCGGCGGATCTCGCGCCTCCATCAGCCAGATGGCGGCCGAGGAGCTTGGGATTCCCTACGAGAAAGTCAGGACCATAATCGCCGACACCAATTCACTGGGCTACAATGACGTAACGGACGGCAGTCGCGTCACATTCTCCGTAGGTCTTGCGACGATCGAGGCGGCAAGGAATGCGATTAAGGTGATGTGCGGGAGGGTGGCCAAAATATGGGGAATTGATGAAGACGCCGTGATTTGGGAAGACGGATGCGCCAAGCCTTCCGGTCCCAAC
This sequence comes from Paracoccaceae bacterium, assembly GCA_024640245.1. Taxonomy (GTDB): domain Bacteria; phylum Pseudomonadota; class Alphaproteobacteria; order Rhodobacterales; family Rhodobacteraceae; genus Amylibacter. The sequence continues at coordinate 9,675 of JAHEFH010000075.1, forward strand.
GCGGGCAGTTTCGATCCAATGTCGATCGAAGAGATCGCGGCAATTTCCGCAAATACCGGCGGTCCGATCGCCGGCCACTTCGAGGTCAATGCAGACGGCGCGGGCGTCAGTTTCGGCGTACATCTCGCCGATGTCGAGGTTGATCCGGAAACCGGTGCCACCAAGGTCGTGCGCTACACGGTGTTTCAGGACGCCGGAAAAGCTGTCCATCCCGACTATGTCGAAGGCCAGATGCAAGGCGGGGCAGTTCAGGGCATTGGCTGGGCGCTGAATGAAGAATACATTTACGGAAAAAATGGGTTGCTTCAGAATCCCGGCTTTCTCGATTACCGGATACCCGTCGCTTCGGATCTGCCCGATATTGAAACCGTAATTCTTGAAATCCCGAATCCGGGCCATCCATATGGCGTCCGAGGGGTGGGTGAAACACCTATCGTTCCGCCCCTCGCCGCGCTGTCAAACGCAGTGTCTCGCGCCATCGGACGCCGAATGTTCGAACTGCCGATGTCCCCGCCCAAGCTCCTGAAGGCGATGAGCCAGAAGAGGTAGGAATGGTCAAGGTTTTGATCTGGGGGTCCCTGAGGTCAGCAACAGAGGGCCAGACGGAAGTTGAAGTCGATGCAAGCAATTTCAAGGAATTGCTGGATCAGCTTGCGACTTTATACCCTGGCCTCAAACCGCAAATTGAACGCGGCGTGTCGCTGGCGCTGGACGGAAAAATTTACCGGGAGGCTTGGTTTGCCGAGATCGGACCAGACAGCGAAGTCGTCCTGATGCCTTATATGACGGGCGGGTAACAGTCGTCCCTGCGGGTGCGTTTTCATGACCCTTTTACGTCGGCTAAAGGCCTCTTTCCGCGTCTGATCTTTCCGCTTTGTCATATTGGCACCGGCGCCGGTTCAGGGCGTGACAGGGTAACGCCCAATACCCTGAATTGCTTGAACCCCAGATAATAGGGTTTCCACAACTTCAGACTGATCGGAACGGTCAGGTTCAATAAAAAATCATTAAAAATCAACGTATAGAACTGCGTTTCGTCAATGATTTTATTTTGAACAAACGCAATGTTAATCACAACAAGGGCCAGTTCGGCACGACCAAGCATTCCCAAGCCAATCATCACACTTTCGTGCGGTTTATATGCACCGGTGTAGTGCGCCGCCAGTCCGGCGGATACGATCCACCCGCTTCCCACGAATCTCAGCGGCAAATATCGGGCTAAATCTGTTCCACCAAAAACGGGTGGTTTCGTGGCTGATGTCGATACCGCGTTCGTGGTGAAGATCCTCGACATTCCTTAGCGAGAGAGGAAAACGGACGTACAGCATCACCGCCAGACGAATGATCTCTGAGGACGTTTTAATGCAGCGGAAGGGGCCGCGTTTTATCATCCGGCGACGCTACTTGCCAACCCTGCCCGCCTCAAGCTATTTACCCTGACAATGCCAACCTAGCTTCTTCTGACAAGACCCCTGTGAGGGTTCCCCCGCGCAGATCCGATCTGCACGAGGGGCGTTTTCAGAGAGAGATACGGAAGCGCGCGAAGCCGTTATCACCCTCTCCGGCAGCTTCAATCTTTACGCCGGGCACGGCACCGGCATATTGTGTGCCGCCGGGTCCGGTATCGAACAAAACCGTGGTTCCGGGCATTGCCGCAAAACTCCAGTTGCCGTCGGCGGCCGGTTTGATCGTCCCCTGATCAACGATGTAGCGCACAATCACATCGCGGTTGGTGTCGGGTCCTTCGAAGATAACAGTCGAGCCGTCTGCTCCCGGGAATTTACCGCCGCCGCCCGCGCGATAGTTGTTTGTTGCGATCACGAAGCGAGCTTCGGCATCAACCGGTGCACCATTGTAGGCGAGGTCGGTGATCCTGTTGGCACCGGGATTGATGACCGCGCCGTCCTTATCGAACATGGCGGGCTGGCTGAGGTCAATTTTATAGGTGACCCCGTCGATGACATCGAAGTTATAGCTTGGGAAACCGGGGTTCAGCAGCATCTGATCCGTGCCGCCAGGTGTAATTTGGTTAAAGATCCCGGCAGAGCGTTCCAGCCAGCCTTTCACCTCGGCCCCCGTCACCACGACTGCGCGGGCAGTGTTGGGATAAAGGTAAAGGTCGGCCACGTTCTTGATGGCGACATCGCCGACAGGCACGTCGGTGTAATATTCCGGCCCACCGCGTCCACCTGCCTTGAAGGGGGCTGCGGCGGAAAGCAGGGGGAGTCCTTCATATTCTGTGCCTGAAAGCATCTGCTTGATGTACCACATCTGCGCGATAGAGACGATCTGCACCGAAGGGTCATCTGCAACCAGCGCGAAGTAGCTGTGCAGGGGCGCATCCGTTTTGCCAACCGCGCGGCGGACGTAGCCCAAGGTTGCGTCATGTTCGGTCTGCGCAGCAGCCAAAACCGGGGCGTAGTCTTCGACCAGGGCTGTAATAGAGCGGTCTTCGTTGCGCTTTGAAATCGGGCGGGCCTCAGAGGTGTGTGAGGCGATGCGCCAGGTATTTCCGTCGCGCTCAAGCATCAGGTCGATCAGGCCCATATGGCTTCCCCAGAAGCCGCCCATGACGCCGGGCTTGCCCATGATCGTTCCGGCTGCGGTATCGGTGCCAGCGAAGCCCTCAAAGGTTTTCGAGGGGAAGACGAGGTGGCTGTGACCGGTGAGGATTGCGTCGATGCCGTCAATCGCGGCGAGTGGCACGGCGGCGTTTTCCATGCCGTCGGTGGCATTTGCCGAACCGATGCCCGAGTGGCAGAGGGCTACGATGATGTCGGCACCCTGTTCCTTCATTACCGGCACCCAAGATTTGGCTGTCGCTACGATGTCGCGGGCCTGAACATTACCTTCAAGGTGCCTGCGATCCCAGTTCATAACCTGCGGCGGCACAAAGCCGATTAGGCCGATTTTGATCGGGTGGGTCGCACCGGCACCATCGGTCAACATCTTTTCGATGATCTCGAACGGCGGCAGCAGGGTCTCATCCTCACGCGGGGAGGCACCGGTCTTTTTCGCGATATTGGCGGAGACTACGGGGAAGTTTGCACCGGCCACCGAATTCATCAGGAAGTTCAGGCCGTAGTTGAACTCATGGTTCCCGAGGGTGGAACCGTCAAAGCCCAGCGTGTTCATGGCGGCGATAACGGGGTGCATATCACCCTCTTTCATGCCGCGCTCATAGGCGATGTAATCGCCCATCGGGTTGCCCTGCAGGAAGTCCCCGTTGTCGAGGAGGATGGAGTTGGTCGACTCAGCCCGGATACCTTCGATCAGGCTGGCTGTGCGGGAAAGGCCGACCGTATCGACAGCTTTGTCAGCGTAATAGTCATAGGGGAACACATGTACGTGCAGGTCGGTGGTTTCCATAATGCGCAGATGCGCCTGGTTGGCAGCAGCGCGGGCCGAGAAAGGATGCAGTGCGACCAGTCCGGCAGTCCCGGCGATAAACCCTCGACGGGTCAGTTGAATGGGCATGTGAGCCTCCCTTGATCCGACATTCCCCGAATAGAACGCCTTCTCGTTCACGGTGCCGGTGTTTCGCGCGCCGGTCAAGTCTTTCTGCTTGGCTGCGCAGTGGAGTTGGTGCTGTCAGACGAAAGCGATCAAGTCTCCGTTTCCCAAACCTGGCGCGCTTCAGGCCGTGCCAAACTGACGCCACTTGGCGAGAGCGGCTGAGCGGTTCAGCTCGAAATTTCTTCGTGAATAGAGGTGACGTTCCTGGTTGAAATGGTTGTAGACGGAGGCGTGGAAGGAAACGAATTTCTGAATACTTCGCATGCGCCTGAACCGAAGCATCGCCCGCTCCCCTCGTCGAAACGGCAAGTGAGAATTTTCCGCGCGATTGTGCAGCCAGCGGCCCGTTTCCTGTTTACGAGCGTTGCCAATATCTTTCATGGCAGCTCCCTAGGGACGTCTTAAAGTAGCGGAAAGGGCAGCGTTTTTTCATGCCCAGAAGCTAATTCGCCGCCCTGCCCGCTTCAACCGAGTTTTGTCTGACAGCGCCCATTACAACTTTGGTGCACCCAAAGCTCGAATGACACTTCTGGCGGCTTGGACCAATGGATCGTGGGTCTCCTTAAGGATCGCCACGCGGTCAAACCGAGC
>JAHEFH010000190.1:0-1872 GCA_024640245.1 Paracoccaceae bacterium
GCGACAGATCCTATGATGCACAGGCTGGTGCCCACTCTGGTCGGCCAGATGGGTCAGGCCTATCCTGAACTTGGGCGGGCACAGGCGCTGATTCAAGAAACCTTGCTGCTGGAAGAGACCCGTTTCAAGACAACGCTCGATCGCGGCCTGAAATTGCTCGACGAGGAACTGTCCGACATGTCCAAGGGGCAAGCCCTTTCCGGCGAGGCGGCGTTCAAGCTCTACGACACCTACGGATTTCCGCTCGACCTGACGCAGGACGCGCTGCGCGAGAAGGGCGTCGAAGTCGATACCGCGGGTTTCGATGCGGCAATGGCCGAGCAAAAGGCCAAAGCGCGCGCTGCCTGGTCCGGTTCCGGTGAAGCAGCGGACGAGGCGATCTGGTACGACATCGCCGAGAAGCAGGGCAAAACCGAATTTCTGGGATATGATACAGAGTCGGCCGAGGGCCAAATTCTTGCCCTGGTAGTCAAAGGCGGAAATACGAATGCAGCCCACAAGGGCGACCCGGTAGAGCTGGTTTTGAACCAGACGCCGTTCTATGCGGAATCAGGCGGTCAGGTTGGCGACAGCGGTATGCTCAAGACTGACACCGGATCGGTGTCAATCAGCGATGTCAAGAAAAAGGCCGGAGTGTTCGTACACATCGGCAAGGTCAGTTCCGGATCGGTTTCTGTCGGCACCGCCGCCGAACTGATTGTCGATCACGGACGTCGTACGGCCATACGTGCAAACCATTCTGCGACGCACCTGCTCCACGAAGCCCTGCGCAAGGCGTTGGGTTCGCATGTGGCGCAGCGCGGATCGTTGAATGCCGATGACAGGTTGCGTTTCGACTTTTCTCATCAAAAGGCGATGACGCCGGCAGAGTTGGGTGCAGTCGAATCCGAAGTGAATGCCTATATCCGTCAGAATTCGCCGGTCGAGACACGTATCATGACACCTGATGAGGCGCGCGCCTTGGGTGCACAGGCGCTGTTCGGAGAGAAATACGGCGACGAGGTTCGTGTAGTGGCTATGGGGCTTGAGAGTAAGTCCGGCAAGGGCGCGAAGGGCGATACCTACTCTCTGGAGCTTTGCGGCGGCACGCATGTGCGGCGCACCGGAGATATCGGGATGTTCGCTCTGCTGGGCGAAAGCGCATCGTCTTCGGGCGTCCGCCGGATCGAGGCGCTGACCGGACAGGCGGCCTATGACTATCTTGCGGAGCAAGAGCGTGTGTTGGCTAGGGCCGCGGCTACATTGAAGGCCAAGGCGGAAGATGTTCCTGAGAGGATCAGATCACTGCTGGACGAACGCAAGGCGCTGCAAAACGAGATCGCCGAGTTGCGCAAGCAGGTGGCGATGGGTGGTCAGGGCGCGCCTGCGGCAGAAGCCGAGACTGTCAATGGAACTCCGTTTTTCGCACAGGTTCTCTCGGGCGTTCCTGGCAAGGATTTGCGCGGTTTGATCGACGAACACAAAAACCGGCTGGGATCGGCTGCGATCCTGTTGATTGCCGATAACGAAGGCAAGGCAGCAGTAGCAGCGGGCGTCACGGATGACCTGACATCGCGGGTTTCGGCTGTCGAACTGGTCAAGGCCGCGGCCGAGGCGCTCGGCGGTAAGGGTGGTGGTGGTCGGCCAGATATGGCGCAAGCCGGCGGCGCGGACGCGTCGAAGGCACAAGAGGCGATCGATGCCGCTAAATCAGTATTGAAAGGGTGAAGTGATGACGGCTCTCTGGATCGCGCACGTAACTGTCACGGACGAAGAAACCTATATGAAATATGCCGCCATCGCGACTGAGGCTATTCAGGCGCATGGTGGAGTGTTTCTCGCGCGTGGTGGCCGATACCAGCAGATGGAGGGCCGGGATCATCCGCGTAACGT
>JAHEFH010000190.1:1972-3840 GCA_024640245.1 Paracoccaceae bacterium
TTTAGCCCAGAGCTTTTTGCAGGTTCTGGTCAATTTTCTCGAGGAAGCCCTCGGTTGTCAGCCAGCCCTGATCCGGACCAACCAGCAACGCAAGGTCTTTGGTCATGAAGCCGCTTTCGACGGTGTCCACAACGACTTTTTCCAGCGTGTTGGCAAAGTTCAGCAGTGCGGTGTTGTCATCCAGCTTGGCGCGGTGCTTCAGGCCGCCGGTCCAAGCGTAGATCGATGCGATCGAGTTGGTCGAGGTCGCTTCGCCCTTCTGGTGCTGACGATAGTGGCGTGTCACGGTACCGTGCGCCGCCTCTGATTCCACGACCTTGCCATCCGGCGTCATCAGGACGGATGCCATCAGACCGAGAGAACCGAAGCCCTGTGCAACGGTGTCCGACTGCACATCGCCGTCGTAGTTTTTACAAGCCCAGACGTAGCCGCCGGACCATTTAAGGGCGGAAGCCACCATGTCGTCGATCAGGCGGTGTTCGTACCAGATTTTCTTTTTCGCGAACTCTTCCTTGAATTCGGCCTCGTAGATCTCTTGAAACAGGTCCTTGAACCGGCCGTCATAGATTTTCAGGATGGTGTTCTTTGTGGACAGGTACACCGGCCAGCCGAGGTTCAGACCATAGTTCAGCGACGCGCGCGCGAAATCGCGGATCGAGTCGTCGAGGTTGTACATTGCTTGTGCGACACCGGCGGAAGGAGCGTCAAAAACTTCGCGCTCGATCTCTGTTCCGTCTTCACCCACGAATTTCATGGTCAGCTTGCCCGCACAAGGGAAGTGGAAGTCAGTCGCGCGGTACTGGTCGCCAAATGCGTGACGGCCGACAACGATCGGTTTCGTCCAGCCGGGGACGAGGCGCGGTACGTTCTTGCAGATGATCGGCTGACGGAAGATAACGCCGCCGAGGATGTTGCGGATCGTGCCGTTGGGCGAGCGATACATGCGTTTCAGGTTGAATTCCTTAACGCGGTCCTCGTCCGGCGTGATTGTGGCGCATTTTACGCCGACGCCGTACTTCTTGATCGCGTGGGCGGCATCGACAGTAATCTGATCGTCGGTGCGGTCGCGTTCCTGAATGCCAAGATCGTAGTAGTGCAGATCAATGTCGAGATACGGAAGAATAAGCTTCTGCTTGATAAAATCCCAGATAATCCGGGTCATTTCGTCGCCGTCGAGTTCGACGACTGGATTTGCTACTTTGATCTTGTCCATATTTTCCTCTGCCAAATGAGAATCGTTGTGTGTGTGTAACCGAATAGTATGAAGAGGTAAAGTTTGTATGCGAAGGTATACACGTAACTTCCAGTATCTCCGGATCCGCGTTATTTCGCAGGAAGGTCCGTGACGAATTCAAGAGCAAGCGCCATACAGCCGGACCTGAGTCCGTCGTTCGCGAATGCGGCTTCCGCCATGTCTACCAAACCTCCCATTTTTCGCCCCGTAAACGCCATTGGCGAAATGCCCTCGATGGCGAGCGCCTGCGTTTCGCGTTGTTTGCCGACGCGGAACATAGCGCCGTCCTTGTGAACCCCGCAGAGCATGTTGCCGTTGAGCATAAAGCACAAGCCGCCAAACATACTTTTTTCGACGAATCCGTCCATTCCTGCCAAATCATCGCGTAAAATCTGCGCCAGACCTTCATCAAAGGTCATTTGGACCTCCTTGCGTTCAGAGTGGCTTCAGCTTATCACGCCGGAACGCGCTGAACAGGGACAATAACGGGTCAGACATGTCCGGAACAGATCATAACAAAGCAGACGACTGGGCCGGGCCTCAACCGGCCTTTGTTCTGGTGCAGCCGCAGATGGGCGAGAACATCGGCGCTGCAGCCCGTGCTATGTGGAATTTCGGGCTCGAACGCTTGCGG
>JAHEFH010000076.1:0-2995 GCA_024640245.1 Paracoccaceae bacterium
TCGAGATGCCCTCCGGCAACCGCATCATCCTGTTGTCAGAGGGTCGCCTGCTGAACCTCGGCAACGCCACAGGGCACCCGTCTTTCGTGATGTCGGCCTCTTTCACCAATCAGGTTCTGGCTCAGATCGAGCTGTGGACAAAGGGCGACGAGTACGAGAACAGGGTCTATATCCTGCCGAAACATCTGGATGAGAAAGTCGCCCGCCTGCATCTGGCGAAAATTGGCGTGAAGCTGACCGAACTGTCGCAGGAACAGGCCGATTATATCGGTGTGTCCGCACAGGGACCGTTCAAGCCGGATCATTACCGCTATTGAACAGGCAATAGCCCCCATGAAAAGGATTCGATAACATAAGGGGCAGGTTCCGAAACCGGAATTTGCCTCTTTTTTTGTGCTTCCTGTTCGCCTATCCTAACCTTGGGAGCGTTCGGTGCATTTTATCCGATCAGAGTTTCCGGACGAATTCTACTAACCAGTATTAAAAATCAGGAGAGATTTATGGGCAAGCGAGACGATCTTATTGCGAAATACGCGGATGATTTGCGGAACAAATGCGGATGGGACGTCGATATGGATCTGCTGACCAAAGTGACGATCGGTTGCGGTCCGACGATTTATAACGATGACGCGTCCACGATTGCGGCGACGCAGGAGTCGGAACTGGAAACGGTGAAACAGAACTTCCTGATCAAGAAACTGGGTCTGCCAGACAGCCCGGACCTGATGGTGCAGTTGAACGATATTATCGATACCTATGGCCGGTCGAACCGCAACAAGTATCGCGCGGTCGTCTACTATATGCTGACCAAGCGGTTCCAGAAAGACCACATTTACGGTTGATGAACCAGAGGCCGGAATATCGGCGCGACCGGTTACCTGTTGAATAGAAGGGGCACGCAGGTGCCCCTTTTTGCTGATTCTTCACCGGCAAGTGAGGGACTTGCCCCGGATTTTCAGAGCTACCGCCCGTTTGAGCGCTTTTTGAGGTGCGGAACGGCCAGACTCAGGGGGGGAAACGCCCCGATTTTACAGGCGGTGCTGTTCAGAACAGCCCAAGGACAAGGCCCATCAGGCCACAGCCGACACTTGCGTAGGTTCCGTCAATCAAGGTCAGCTTGAAGGGCCGCAGGCCAAAGGCGTTGTTGGTGGCAATCCACGGCGTTGCGATGAACAGCCCCAGCCCGAACCCGGCCATCAAGCCGAGCCCTGCGCTGTCAATCCCGCTGGCGGCAAAGATATGGCGCATCATGCCGGCCACGAGGATCATGCAAATGCCGGTGATGATAAAGGGCTTCGGGTTCTGCCTGCCGCCGCTTTCCCTGATCCTGTCCTCGGTCAGCCCTGCCGCAGCCATCCATTGTTTCGCAAGCGACATGTACCAGACAGCGCCGAATCCATAAGCCGCCGCGGCGGCCAGTATAATTGCCAGAAATCCCATTTCACCCTCCTGTTTCCGGCGCAGGGGCACCGGTTTGCCGCGACGTTACTTTGTCGGTGACATGCAGGCAAGGCATCGGTCTTGCACGTTTTCGTGGACAGTGACACTCTTAGCAAATGGAACAGCACGATATGAAATCTTTCCCCGCCTGGCCCGATGTTGCCGCCGATCTGGTCGCGGTTGCCGCTGGCCGCAAACCCGCCGATCTGGTGATCCGGAACGTGAAATGGGTCAACGTCCACAGCCGCGAGGTGATCCCCAATTCCGAACTTGCCATCCGGCTCGGCCGGTTTGCCTACTGCGGGACCGACGCGAGCCATTGCATCGGCCCTGACACGCAGGTCGTCGATGGCGGCGGGCGGTTTGCCGTTCCCGGCCTTTGCGATGCGCATATGCATATCGAAAGCGGCATGCTGACTGTCTCGCGCTTCACAGAGGCCGTGATCCCGCACGGGACCACCACTATGTTCACCGACCCGCACGAGGTCGCCAATGTCATGGGTCTGGAAGGTGTGCGCCTGATGCACGACGAGGCCATGGCGCAACCGGCCAATGTCTTTGTCCAGATGCCGTCCTGCGCGCCTTCCGCGCCGGGTCTGGAAACCACAGGTTTCGAAATTTCCGCCGAGGATGTGGCCGAAGCCATGGGCTGGCCCAATATTATCGGTCTGGGCGAGATGATGAATTTTCCCGGCGTCGCTAACGGCGATCCGCAGATGCTGGCCGAGATTGCCGCCACCCAGCGGGCTGGCAAGACGGTTGGCGGACATTACGCTTCGCCTGATCTGGGTCCGAATTTTCACGCTTATGTTGCAGGCGGACCCGCCGATGATCACGAAGGTACGTGCGAAGCCGACGCGATTGCCCGCGTCCGTCAGGGAATGCGTTCCATGATGCGGCTGGGTTCTGCTTGGTACGACGTTGAAAGCCAGATCACTGCGGTGACCGAAAAAGGTCTGGACCCGCGCAACTTCATCCTGTGCACGGACGATTGCCACTCGGGTACGCTGGTCAACGACGGTCATATGAACCGCGTCGTGCGTCATGCCATCGACTGCGGCTGCGATCCGCTGGTGGCGCTGCAAATGGCGACGATCAACACCGCTACGCATTTCGGGCTGGAGCGCGAACTGGGCTCGATCACGCCCGGCAGGCGCGCCGACCTGATCCTGACGAGCGACCTGAAGACGCTACCGATCGAGGTCGTTTACGCGCGAGGCCGCAAAGTGGCGCAGGATGGCAAGCGGCTGACGCCGGACACGGTGTTCGACTGGCCCGCTCACAGCCGCCAGACGGTACGGATGGGTCGTGATCTGTCGGCCGGAGACTTCGACATTCCGGCCGAGGGACGAAACGATACCGCCAAATGCCGCGTCATCGGCGTTGTGGAAAATCAGGCCCCGACCAAGGCCCTGACCGCCGACCTGCCGATCCGCGATGGCGTGATTTCAGGCGATCCGGCGCGCGACATCTGCCAGATCGCGCTGGTCGAGAGGCACCGGAAAACCGGAGACGTGGTCAATGCTTTCGTCAGCGGGTTCGGCTACAAAGGCGA
>JAHEFH010000076.1:3095-13584 GCA_024640245.1 Paracoccaceae bacterium
GCGATGGCGTGATTTCAGGCGATCCGGCGCGCGACATCTGCCAGATCGCGCTGGTCGAGAGGCACCGGAAAACCGGAGACGTGGTCAATGCTTTCGTCAGCGGGTTCGGCTACAAAGGCGATTGCGCCGTAGCCTCGACGGTTGCGCATGACAGCCACCACATGATCGTCGTCGGCACGTCCAAGGCGGATATGGCGCTGGCTGCGAACCGTCTCGGCGCGGTGGGTGGCGGCATCTGCGTATTCAAGGACGGGCAGGAGCAGGCGCTGATCCCGCTGCCCGTGGCCGGACTGATGTCGGATCGTCCCGCGGAAGAGGTGGCGGGCCTGACGGACAAGATGATCACCGCGATGGCGGTTTGCGGCAATACGCTGAACAACAGTTACATGCAGCATTCCCTGCTGGCGCTGGTGGTGATACCGGAGCTTCGGATTTCCGATCTCGGTCTGGTTGACGTCAGCAAATTCGAGTTGACCGATCTGGTGATCGACTAGCTCTTATAACCGCCGAGTTCGCAGACCAGCGTCCATTCGGCATCTGTCACCGGCTGGACCGAAAGGCGGGAGTTTTTCACCAGAACCATATCGGACAAGCGCGGATCGGCCTTGATCTGTTCCAGCGTTACCGGATTCGGCATTTCGGCCAAGGCGGCGATGTCGACGCACTCCCAGCGGGGGTCGTCGGTGGTACTGTCCGGGTGGGCTTCGGCAATGACGCGCACGATGCCGACGATGCGCTTCTCATTCACCGAGTGATAGAAAAACCCGAGGTCACCGACTGTCATCTCACGCATGAAATTGCGTGCCTGATAATTGCGCACACCGTCCCATTCCTCACCGGCCTCGCCCTTGGCCTTCTGCTTGTTCCAGCCCCAGGTGTTCGGCTCGGATTTGAACAGCCAGTACGCCATCAGCCGATCACCCGGTTCCACTGCTCGACGCGCACGTCTGAAAACAGGCCGACCAGCGCATAGGGGTCGTTTGCTGCCCAGTCCTCTGCCGCTGCGCGACCGTCAGCCTCGATGATGACAAGGGATCCGCAGGGCTTGCCGTCGGCGTCCAGAAAAGGTCCGGCCTGAACCGCGTTCGTGGCTTTCAGATAATCCAGATGCGCCGGACGGGTTTCCATCCGCAGGGGCAGTCCACCGGACTTGTCGGTACAGATAACGGCAAACAGCATATCAGCTTTCCTTCTTGAGCGGGCGCGACATCAGGTAGTTCAGCGCCTCTTTGATTGTCATTCTTTCTTCCAGAACGGCGGCGACAGTGCGCGCCACCGGCAGGTCGAGGTCATATACGCCGGCCACGGCGACGGTTGCCTTGGCCGTTGCGATGCCTTCAACCGTCTTGGTCGTGGTGAACCCCTCGCCGCGGCCCAGACCGTAGCCATAGGCAAAGTTGCGCGATTGCGGCGAGGTGCATGTCAGCACCAGATCTCCGAAACCTGACAGTCCGACCAGTGTTTCCGGTTCCGCGCCCATTGCCTCTGCCAGTCGCGACATCTCGGCAAATCCACGGGTCAGCAAGGCCGCGCGGGCACTTTCGCCCAGATCGGCGCCTTCAACGATGCCGCAAGCGATGGCATAGACGTTTTTCAGCGCGCCGCCCAATTGGCTGCCGATCACGTCATGGCTGAGGTAGAGGCGCAGGGTGCGGGTCGATAGAATTTCCTGCAATTCCGTGCCAAGCGCATCGTCGGCGCAGGCCAGCGTCAGGGCGGTCGGTTTGCCGACTGCGATTTCCGCCGCGAAACCCGGACCGGTAATCACTGCATGGCGGGCGTCCGGCAGTACGTCCTGCAAGACTTGGCTCTGCAATTTGCCGGTGCCCTGCTCGACACCCTTGGCGCAGAGCACCAGTGGGCAGTTCAGGCCTCCGGCATTGTGTTCTTGCAGGAATCCGCGCAGGCGCTGGGCCGGTACAACCATCAGCACCGCATCGCAACCGTGCAGCCTCCTGAAATCCGAGGTCGGCAACAGCGACGCGGGCAGCGGTGCTTTCGGCAGATAGCGTGTGTTGACACGGTCCGTTGTAATGGACTCCATCAGCGCGCCGTCGCGACCCCAGAGCACCACGGACTTCCCCGCCATCGACAGCGCAGCCGCCAGTCCGGTACCGAATGCGCCGGCTCCGACAACCCCGATTTTCGTCATGCCTTGGCTCCCTTTTTTCCCGAGCCTAGCATTGGAGCCGCCGTTTTATCCAGTGGCCATCTTGGCCGCGCGGACAAGGTCAGGTCGTCGCGGTGGCCGGTCCGGTACAATTCGACCCCCGCCCAGGCGATCATGGCGGCGTTGTCGGTGCAATATTTCAAGGGCGGGGCCAGAAAGCGCATGCCGGTCTGTTCCGCGGCTCCGGTCAGGGCGTCGCGGATGACACTGTTGGCCGCGACGCCGCCGGCGACCGCGAAAACGGCCGACTGTTTGCCGGTCGAGGCCTGAAACGCCAAACACGCGCGGCGCGATTTCTCGGCTAGCGTGTCGGCCACGGCTGCCTGAAATCCGGCACAGAGGTCGGCGCGATCCTGCAGCGTAATGCCGCCTTTTTCCTCGATGATCTTGTCACGGGCGCGGCGCAAGGCGGTCTTCAGGCCGGAAAAGGACATGTCGCAGCCTTCGCGGTCCAGCAGCGGGCGCGGAAACTTGAACCTTTTCGCGTCGCCACTCTTGGCTTCCTGTTCGACCAGCGGGCCGCCGGGATAGCCCAGACCCAACAGGCGCGCGGTTTTGTCGAAGGCCTCGCCTGGCGCGTCGTCGATGGTGCCGCCGAGGCGGGTGAAATCCTCTGCGCCCTCGACGATCAGGAACTGGCAATGACCGCCGCTGACAAGTAGCATGAGATAGGGAAACGCCACCGCATCGGTCATACGCGGTGTTAGCGCGTGACCGGCAAGGTGGTTGACGCCCAGCAGCGGCTTGCCGGACCCCAGCGACAGGCCCTTAGCACACATAACTCCGGACAGGACCCCGCCGATCAGACCCGGCCCGGCGGTAACGGCGATGGCGTCGACGTCCGACAGGTCCAGTCCCGCCTCGGCAAGCGCCTTTTCGACGCAGAGGTCGAGGCGCTCGGCATGGGCCCGTGCCGCGATCTCCGGCACAACCCCGCCAAAAGCGGCGTGCAGGTCGTCCTGACCGGATACGACGCTGGACAGAACATGCGCCTGCCCGTCCCGCGCCGTCACAACCGCCGCAGCAGTGTCATCGCAGCTGCTCTCGATTCCAAGAATTGATATTGATTCGGTCATTGCCTATTCGTGCGGTCCGTGATTTTGTTGACCCGCAACTAGCACCTGTTCCCTACCCAAGCAATGGTTGGTCATACATGCAGAACCACCGCGCCACGATCCTGCTGATCCGCCCTTACGAGCAGTCTATTGTTTTCGCTGCTGAATTTCTGGCCGGAACTGGGTGTGACGTGGCGATTATACCCAGTCCGGTCCTGACGATCGAACCTGTATTGCCGCTACCCGATCCGCAAGGTGCCTTCGCATTGGTGTTCACCTCTGCCAATGCGGTCAAGATATTCGCGCAGGGCGGTCAGGGTCGTGGAATGCGGGCATTCTGTGTGGGCAATACGACTGCAAATGCCGCAACGCGGGCTGGCTTCCGCGGTATCTCTGCCGGTGGTGACGTCAGCGAGCTGCTGGAAATGCTGACGGCCTTTCATATGGAGGGCGACCCGCCCTACCTGTACCTGCACGGCGAGAAAACTGCGGCTGATCTGGCCGGACTGCTCAAAGACCGCGATGTGCCGGTGCGCGCCCGCATGATCTATCGCCAGGTCGAGCAACCGCTGTCGGACAAGGCGCGGCAGGTTCTGGAGGAGCGTGATGTGATCGTGCCGCTGTTTTCCGCGAACTCTGCCGAGATATTCGCCAGACAGGTCCGGTTCTTGCCCGGAAAACGGATTCAATTTGTCTGCATGAGTCGCGCTGTGGCGGCCTCGCTGACCGGATTCCATGAAAGTGACATTCATTTTGCCGCGCATCCCAGCCGGGAAGGCATGATAAAAGCGATTGCGGCACTGGTTTTAAAGCAATAATTGAAGGAAGTATCGGATATTGGCGATCAGGCGCTGGCACTTCCCTTTCAGGCCGTTAAACTAATCCTATATAATAGTACATGTACACAGACTCAGATCGGAGCGAACCGACGTGGCGCGTAAAAATCAGGACAAGGCGGAACCGGAGAAACATCAGGAGCCGGAGGCGACTGTAACGGAAGTTATTAGCGCAACGGATGACGCCGGGATTGCCGGCGACGATTCCGTCACGCCTGTGGCCGACACACCTGA
Source organism: Paracoccaceae bacterium (assembly GCA_024640245.1). Classification (GTDB taxonomy): domain Bacteria; phylum Pseudomonadota; class Alphaproteobacteria; order Rhodobacterales; family Rhodobacteraceae; genus Amylibacter. Next base: position 7,391 of record JAHEFH010000076.1, read on the forward strand.
ATCCACTGAATCCACAAAGCCGGAAGCGGCGCATACGGACATCGAACACGATGCTTCCGAGCATCATGAAGCCGACCTGCATGATGCGGATCATCACGATGCCGGACTCGAGGAACACGGCAATTTTCCGACTTGGCTGAAAGTCATGATAATCGTGCTGTTCGGCGCGGGTATTGCTCTGTGGGGCGGGCCGCGGCTCGCGCCTCTGCTGCCCAGCGGGCTTGAGCCGGTCGCTCGTTTTCTGACACCCGGTGGCGTACATCAGGCGGAGCAGATCAATGCCCGTCTAAGCGCGCTTGAGCAAGAACAGCCGGAGCCAAGCGTGTCCAGCGATGCAATAGATGCCTCTGTAAAGTCCGCGCTGGCCGAGTATGACGCAGGTATCCGCAACGAGTTTACCTCGTTGAACGATGCGGTATCTGCTGTCGGCAGCGGAGACATCAAGACTCGCTTGGCGACCCTGGAAACGGCCGTTGAAGGGTTGGAGGCCCAAATGACCTCTCTGGGACAACAGCTTTCGACTTCCGTTGCTGAAAGCATAGAGCGCCAAACGGCCATGAGCTCTGAACAGGCCGCGTCTTATCAGGCCATGATTGACCGGTTGAACGCCCAGTTGGACCAGCTAGCCGCGCGTCAAGGTGGCCTGCAACAGGAAATAGATGAAGTGGCCGCCGCCAATACGAGGATCAAGCAAGAGGCGGAAAGCGTTGTCGACGCCTCGCAGGCCGAAAAGGCGGCGACAGACATTGCCTCCGCGCTGGAATCCGGTGCCGCGTTCCGGCCCGCGATGGATCTTCTCGCCGGCGCGGTCGAGGCCGATCTCGTCACACTGCAGGCAGTTGCCGACGGCGGCGTGACATCGCTTGCGGAATTGAAGACCGATTTCCCGCCACTGGCATACGAAGCCTTGCGGGCGTCGCTGAGGGCCAATGCGGATGGCTATACCGACAAGGCGCTGGCGTTTTTCAAATCCCAGGTTGCCACCCGCTCGCTGGCACCGCAAGCCGGTGACAGCACCGACGCGGTTCTGTCGCGGATCGAGGCTGCGCTGGCGTCGGGAAATCTGGCGGAATGCCTCTCCGAGGCCGAAGCGCTGAATGATGCGGCGCGGGCACCTCTGGCGGACTGGCTGGCATCGGTCCGGCAATTGTCGGATGCGACGGCGGAACTGGCAACGGCAACGGCGCAAATCTCGCGCCAGAAAAGCTAGGATAGAATATGCTCTGGTCTGTCACCAAGATTGTCGTCTTTGTCGCCCTGATCGCGCTTCTTGCATTGGGTGCCGCATTTGTCATCGATACCGGCGGCGAAGTGCGGATCGCCTTTGGCGGACAGGAAGTGAGCCTGCAACCGATCGCGGCCATTATCGGATTCGTTTTGGCGATGGTGGCGGTCTGGCTCGGCTTCGTTCTGCTGGGCCTGTTGCTGGCGGTGTTCCGTTTCTTTAACGGCGACGAAACCGCGATCACACGCTATTTCAACCGCCGCGGCGAGCAGAAGGGCTTCGAAGCTCTGGCCGACGGTATGGTGGCGCTGGCTGCTGGCGAAGGTAAAACCGCCGTTGCCAAGGCGGCCAAGGCGGAACGCTATCTGAACCGCCCCGAGCTGACCCAGTTGATCAATGCCCAAGCGGCGGAACTTACCGGCGACAGTCAACGCGCGCTCCGCTACTACAAAAGCCTGCTGTCCAACGATCGCACCCGCTTTGTCGGGATCAAGGGCATCCTCAAGCAGAAACTGGCCGAGGGTGACACCGACACCGCTCTGAAGCTGGCCGAGAAGGCCTTTGCAATCCGACCAGATCATGCCGAGACAATGAACACCCTGTTTGCGCTACAGTCGGCCAAGGCCGAATGGCGCGGCGCCAGCAGGACCATAGCCGCCGAGGTCAAGGCGCGTGTGCTGCCGAAAGACGTCGGACAGCGGCGCGAGGCCATTCTGGCTCTGGCCGAGGCCCGCTCCCTGCTGGAAGCCGGCGATATCCAGTCCGGAAAGGCCGAGGCACTGAAGGCGAACAAGCTGGCTCCGGGTCTGGTTCCGGCGGCCGTTCTGGCGGCAGAGATGCATATGCTCGATGACGGAAAGCGGGCTGCCGGAAATGCGTTGCGCAAGGCGTGGACGCTGAATCCGCATCCCGATCTGGCCGCCGCCTTTGCCGAGATCGAGTCCGAGGAGACATCCGCGGCCCGGATCAAGCGCTTTGCCTCGCTGATCAAGGGCAATCCCGGGCATGAGGAAAGCAAGTTACTACAAGCGGAACTTGCGCTGGCCGACGAGGATTTCCCGGCCGCCCGCCGTGCGATACGTGGCCTAATCGAGGAAAATCCGCGTCCCCGCGTGTTGACAATCATGGCAGCGGTGGAAAACGGCGAAGGTGCCGAGGATAAGGTTGTGCGTGCATGGCTCAACAAGGCCCTGTCCGCACCGCGCGGTCCACAATGGATTTGCGCCAGCTGCTCCAAGATCCACGGCCAGTGGGCTCCGATCTGCGACAACTGCTCCGGTTTCGACACGTTCGACTGGAAAGAGCCGAAGGAAACGCCCGACCTGCGTGCATCCACGGCGCTCATCGGCCTTTTGCCTGATGTTATCGCGGAGCAACACGCGGCGGCAAACGACGCGACTGTCCTGCAGGAGAAGTAGTCCGATGCGGCGGAACCTGCGATGAGGTACGTCGCTGTATAGCGTGGAGTGAATGCCGGCGGTACGGGTAGTTTGCCGCTGGCCTGCGCGACTTGCGGACCTATATCGCCAGCGGTAATGAGTTTATTTCCAGTGACATGTCCGGCTCGTCTATCCGGCAAGCGTTAAAAGGCCGGTATGGCCTCCGCCCGCTAGGTTCAACCGGTTTGCGCCGCGCGCCAGATCTGCAGAATCGCCTTGGCGGTCATCAGGTCCAGATGGGCGCCGCCGCCGTTCTTGAACAGCGTGATCTCATCGTCCGAAGAGCGTTTGAACAAGCCGTCCTTGATATCGTAGTAATCCGCCAGAACGTCGGAAGCCTGAATTGCGCCGGTCTTCAGCGGTACCAGCAACTCGCCGATATGTGGCAGCGTGGTGGCGCGGCTGTCGACGAAGATCGAGGCGCGCTGCAAGGCCCTGTCATCAGCTTCGCGCATGTCAGGCCGATAGGCACCGATCAGGTCGAGGTGCTGGCCTGAACGCAGCCAGTCACCCTTGATCAGCGGTTCGGTCGACATGGTAGCGGACGCGATGATGTCGGCATCATGCACCGCTGCCTTCAGATCGCCCGCCACTGACAAGTCGTGCCTGTCGCCAAGCCGCGCGACGAATTTTTCGGAACTGGCTTTGCGGCGGCTCCAGATCACGAATTTCAGGTTCGGAAACTGGCTGGAATAGGCTGACACCAAGGTCTCTGCGACGTTTCCAGCGCCAAGGATCAACATGGTCTTGCTGTCGGGCCGCGCCAGACGCTGCGCCGCCAACAGGCTGTCTCCGGCCGTCTTCCACTTGGTGACAAGGTGGAAATCCACGACCGCCTCCATCGTTCCGGTCAGGTCGGCGAACAGCATCATGCCGCCATTTACGGTCGGCTGACCGTGTTCGGCGTTTTCTGGAAAGATCGTCGCGGTCTTGATCGCTATGCCCATTCCGTCGATCCAGGCAGAGCGCACCAGCAGCGTGTCTTCGCCGCGCTTGGTGAAGCTGTCGCGGATCTCGGCTTTTGGAAAGCTGTGCCCGTCCTCGATGGACTTTGCGATGTCCTGCCAGCTCAGCAGGGGGTCGGTGGCGTCAAAGGTGATCTGGGGAGCTATCATGCGAATGTTTCCTTCAAGTCCGCTGGTTCAAGCAGGTCGAGTTCCATCAGTTTTTCGGCTAGTCCCTCGGGTCCCTCGAAAAAATGGGTGTTCCAGCCGCGTGCCTGTGCCGCCGTAATGTTATCAGACCGGTCGTCGGTAAAAAACAGCGATTGCGGGGGTTGGCCGCAGGCAGCCTCCACCTGTTCATAGATTGCGTTGTCCGGTTTGGTCACGCCCATGTGGCCGGATACGAACAACCGGTCAAACTCGTTCAGGAAGTCGAACTGCGTCCGGGCATAGGCGAAGCTCTCGATCCCGAAATTGCTGAGCGCCATCACCGGGATGCTCTTGGCCCGCAGGCGCCGCATGAGCATGACGGAGTCGTCGATCACCGGTCCGGCGAGGTCGATCCAGCGGTCGTGCCACTGCCGTATCTCGAACTCCAGATCGGGATGGCGGCGCGCGGTTTCATAGATCGTTTCGCGGAAGTTCTCGCCCCGGTCGACGCGTTCGTTCATGGCGTGCAGATCGACGCGGTCAAACAGAGCCTTGCGCCGCTCGGGACCGAACTCTCGGTCATAGAACCTTTCTGGTTGCCAGCCGATAAGCACGTTGCCGATGTCGAACAGGACGGTGGTGATCCGGTTCATCGGGCGGCCCTTCGGGGTTTCCGCCGAACAAGCAACTGGTTGTCCGAATTGCGCTTGGCCTCGAGCTGTTTCATATCTTTCACCAATGCGCTGAGCTTGGCATATCCGTAGGTTCGCGTATCAAAGTCCGGACTGTCGGCCTGAACCTGCTGGCCCAGCCGCCCCAATTGATACCACTCATCTTCCTGTTCCTGGTCGATCTTTTCCATCGCCGCAATCAACAGTTTTTGCGCGGCATCGAGATGGGCTTTCTTCGGTGCCGCAGCCCTAGCGTCAGGTTCGACGAGGTTCTCGAGCGCAACAAACCGATTGCAGGCGTTTTTCAGCGCGTCAGGCGCTCTGGCCGCCTCGCCCATTCCGATCACTGTCAGGCCCTGCTCCCGTATCCGGCTGGCCAGACGGGTAAAATCGCTGTCTGAAGAAACCAGCACGAAGATCCCGAAATGCCCCGCATGCAACACGTCCATCGCGTCGATCACCAAGCTGATGTCAGAGGAGTTCTTGCCCTTGGTGTTGGCGGTCTGCTGGTGCTGAACCAGACCCAAACGCTGAGCGGAGTCTGTCCAGCCCTTGAGTTGCGGGCTGGACCAGTCGCCATAGACCCTGCGCAGCCCCGGCTCACCGAATTTCGTGATCTCTTTCAGAATATTGTCCGCGAATTTCGCGGAGACATTATCGGCATCAATAAAGACCGCCAAACGCTTGGACTGGGTTTCAGACTGCATAATTTACCTCTAAAATATCAACGACGCCGACAAATCCGGCGCCATCATGCCAGCCATTAACGCCTTTGTCAGAATTCGACAACCGCTCGGATGGACTTGCCTTCATGCATCAGGTCGAACCCCTTGTTGATATCGTCGAGCGACAGGGTGTGGGTGATCATCGGATCGATCTCGATCTTGCCGTCCATGTACCAGTCGACGATTTTCGGCACGTCGGTTCGGCCGCGCGCACCCCCGAAAGCCGTTCCCCGCCACACACGTCCGGTGACAAGCTGGAAAGGTCGGGTCGAGATTTCCGCACCCGCAGGTGCGACGCCAATGATCACGCTCTCTCCCCAGCCCTTGTGGGCCGATTCCAGCGCCGCGCGCATCACCTGCACATTGCCGGTGGCGTCGAAGGTGTAATCCGCGCCGCCGCCGGTCAGTTCCACCAGATGGCCGACGAGGTCGCCCTTGACGTCCTTGGGGTTGACGAAATCGGTCATGCCGAAACGGGTCGCCATTTCCACCTTGCCGGGGTTCAGGTCCACGCCGACGATCTGGTCCGCGCCGGCCAGGCGCAGGCCCTGAATGACGTTGAGCCCGATGCCGCCCAGACCGAAGACAATCGCGGTGCTGCCGATTTCGACCTTGGCGGTGTTGATCACCGCGCCGATCCCCGTGGTCACGCCGCAGCCGATATAGCAAATCTTGTCGAAAGGCGCGTCCTTGCGCACCTTTGCCAGAGCAATCTCGGGCAGGACGGTATGGTTGGAAAAGGTCGAGCAGCCCATGTAGTGCAGGATCGGCGTGCCATCCAGCATCGAGAAGCGCGAAGTGCCGTCCGGCATCATCCCCTTGCCTTGCGTCGCACGGATCGACTGGCAGAGGTTGGTTTTCGGGTTCAGGCAGTATTCGCACTCGCGGCATTCCGGCGTGTAAAGCGGGATCACGTGGTCGCCGGGCTTCAGCGAGGTGACGCCCGGCCCAACTTCCAGCACGATGCCTGCGCCCTCATGCCCGAGGATGGCCGGAAACAGACCTTCCGGATCGGCGCCCGACAGGGTGAACTCGTCGGT